>JAYTVV010000098.1:0-32320 GCA_043743795.1 Geobacteraceae bacterium | reverse complement strand
ACCCATTCCGGGACGTTGTAGGCCCAGATGGCGATGTTGTCACCTTTTTTGATGCCGAGGCTCAGTAAGCCTTTGGCTATCTGGCGGCAGGTGTCATTGAACTGTTTGTAGGTATAGCGCAGGTTCCGTTCCGGGTAGACCAGCGCTTCGTTGTCAGGGTAACGGCGTGCCATGTCGGAAAGAAGGGAGCCGACGGTATGGGTGAGTTGCTGGGACATATGAACCTCCGATCAAATTATGTTCAATATATGTATGTAAAGATACGTATTGAAACCTATGGTAAAGTAAAAAAGAACGTCGCGCCCATTCCGGACTCGGCTTCAGCCCATATGCTGCCGCCATGTCGAAAAATTATACGCTGAACCGTCGCAAGACCAATACCGGTACCGATAAACTGACTGGAATCATGCAGCCGGGTGAATACGCGGAAAAGCTTGTCCACATCCTTCATATCAAAGCCGTCACCATTATCCCGAACATAATATACCGGTCCCGAATCTCCCTGCTTGACACCGAATTCAATGACGGCATCACTTTTATGAGAACTATATTTCCAGGCGTTGCCAAGCAAGTTGATCATAGCCATTTTAAGCAATCGATAATCTCCGGCAACAATAATATCAGATTCAACGCGTGTCCGGACGGTGTGATCAGGATTTTCGAGAGCCATCTCCTTCAGAACCTCATCAGCTATCACGCTCAAGTTGACGCTGCCCGAAACAATCTCAACGCGTGTCAACTGGCCCAATTGCAGCAGTGCATCGATCATCTCATTCAACCATATTTCAGATTCGTAAATCCGGGCAATGTACTCTCTGACACCAGGATCAAGCGTACAATCATCATCGAGCAAAAGCTGACAGTAGCCGGAAATCCTGGTCAATGGTCCACGCATATCATGCGAAACAGAATAATTAAAAGTCTCCAGTTCGCTGTTAGCCGCAACAAGATCAATTGCTTTCCGGTTCAGCTCATCATTAAGCTGGCGAATCTGCTCCATATGCAAATGATCGGTCTCTTCAGTAATTTTACGCTGCGTGATATCTCGGTCAAAACCCAATATGTACTTTTTACCGCCTATTTTTATTAGCCCTGCATGCACCTCAATTGGAAACTGAGTGCCATCCTTTTTTTGATGCCAAAGCTCAAAAGTCAACCACTCTCCGGCAATAATAGAGGCCATTAAACCTCTGGAAAATTTATTTGTTTCAGGAGTATTCAGGTCGTTGATACTCAAGCGGACAATTTCATCCACCGTATAACCATGCTGATCGGCAGCGGCTTGATTCGCCGCCATAACACGTCCGGATTCATCCCCTTCAACTCCGATAATAACTATCGAGTCCGGAGCCCGATCGAACAACATGCGATATCGCTCCTCACTTTCCCGTACATCCTTTTCAGCATTTCCAAGTGAGTCAAGCATACCATTAATCGAAACAGCCAGGTCTCTCAGTTCATCCTGGTGAGCCGGGACAGGCACGCGTACTGAAATATCGCCCCGGGAGGTTATGTGAGTTACTCTTTGAGTAAGAGCGGCCAGGCGATTGAGAATGGTTCCTCGAATAAAAAACAGCATGACACAGCAGAACACCCCGCCTGCAATAAATAACGAACTGAGAACATAGACGATCGAAGCCTTACCCTGTTTGTAGAGCAGACGCTCCTCGGTAATTTTTGCAAAAAAAACCGGGTGACCAAAAACATCCTTGAACAATGTGTATCCGGCAACAGTATCCTGATCAACAACCTGTATCGGATTCTCCTCCCCATGAGAAACAGCAGCAAGCGCGGCAGTGATATCAGGAGAATTACGGTCACCTGATGCGGGCACCAGTTTAAGCGCAAATTCCGTCAAAGCGGTAATTCTGTTGATCTCATCGTTATCAAGGTAGCGACCGGTCATCAGAAGAAGATCCGTACCCGGCAGTGTACTTAAAACAAATTGTAACGGCTTGTTGTCTACATAAATCAAACCATGCAGCGGATTGCCTGAAGTTTTCGCGGCAAGCGGGATAATCTCACCCAGTCGGGTGAAAAGGCGCTCCATCCCGATCATATTTTTCAGGGAATTTTTGTCGGCAACGCGTGAAGCTATGACGCGTTTGTCATAAGAAAAACAGATAATGAGGTCAATGTGATGACTGAGTAGAGATGCATCAGGAATTTTGGTGAGGGAAGAAGGTATTGGTACGGAAATAATATTCCCGAACTCATTTGAAGAAGCAAGCAGCTCATCATAGGATTCTTCAATTTCGTTTCTGACTTTCTGAATATTATCTGCCACAACAACTTGTTCAAGCGCAGCAAAACTTCTCAGTAAAATAATATCTGAGGATACCGCCAGGATAAAAAGCAAGGCTATAAAAGTACTTACAATTATCAAAATTGTTCGTTGGGACAACGTCATTCAATGCTCCGGTTACACTCGATCAGACCGTTCAATTAAGCATGCGAAAACTAACATTTTACGATGAATCATGCAACAATTGGAGTTTGTAAACATATATCTTGTGGTATAGTTAACAATATTCTATCCCGTATGACACTAATTGGAGTTCATCACACATGAGCATTGCAGTGGCGATTATCCCTCCACAACTTCCAGACCTGACTGATATCACGCGATACTGCCGGACTGAGGATATTGAACCGTTCCTGAAGATGGTTTTGGTGGCTGTAAAAACAGATCATGACCGTATTGTCGAGTGGAGAAGTAAGAAAGAACAACTTCTTGCATCAATTGGACAGACAACCGGTGCTTCGCTCAGAATTATCCATGAGAGTCTCAATCAGATTGAACAGGAGCGTTTTCTACTGATTTCCTCTGTAAATGAGCTTCACAAATCATGCACAGACTATCGCGACATACTGTCTCACCGTGTTATGGATACCGTATTTGCAGATATGGATGCTGCGGGTTTCCCGCGTCCGACAGTACCATTCGCACTTATCAGCATGGGAAGTGACGGCCGTGAAGAGCAAACTCTCATTACAGATCAGGATAACTTGATTGTTTATGGTGATGGGGGAGGAGATGCTGCAGATCACTACTTTACAGAATTTTCTATCCGCCTGGTTGACAGACTGGAAGAGGCCGGCTTCAAACGCTGCACGGGCGATATCATGCCGACGAATCAAACCTGGCGCGGTTCATACAGCCAATGGCGCAAGCGCCTCTTTTCGATAGTCAGGTACGAAGTAGAAGACATCGGCAAGAACGTCATGGATCTGATCGTGATGTCTGATGCACGCTTTGTAGCCGGCAATCAGGAACTGGCTTCTGAGTTGATTGATATGATCAGATCCATGGAGCGGGATTACTTTCAAGTGCTATGGGGGATGGCTAAGGCTGCAACGGAGATGAAGCTGGCTCTCGGCTTTATGAAGCGCATCTGGACTGAGGGAAGCGGTGAACATAAGGGCGAATTCAATGTCAAGCTGCTTGCCTGGGCTCCCCTTGTCATGAATGTCCGTATTCTGGCCATCAATCAGAGTATCGCCGCTACGAGCACATTGGAGCGGATTTCGTTACTGGAGGCCGAAGGGAGTTTTTCTTCGTCCTTTGCCCATGACCTCATCGATGCCTATCATGTTCTCACCAGACAGCGCATTTTGATACAAATAAAAGCACTCAAAGGAATTCAGAACGATTCGCACTACCTCAATCCGTATCAACTTTCATCTGTTGAGCTGGAACAGATCCGCCACGCTATGACTAGAATCGAAGAGCTGCAGAAAATTATTCATACTAATTTTCATATTGTATAATTCAATCACCCTCATTGCCTCTCATTGTAAATTGATCAATAATATCAGCTGAATTATAGCCTTTAATGCAATCTATAGTTGACTTATTACGCTTCAAAATGCTACCCATGCGCTACCCACTGTTTTTGGGTAGCAGCTTTATGGGTAGCATTATCTTTTTATTTGGGTAGCAGATCGGGGCGTACACCATGGCAGATAACCGCTTTAAATTCACGCAGGCGACAGTCAGGGAGCTTTTACCGAAACCAGACGGAACCCGCGCTGATTACTGGGATACGGAGTTGACCGGCTTTGGTGTCCGCGTTTCTACCAATTCAAAAACCTTTTTCGTGTTCAAGCGCGTAGATGGTCGAATGAAACGTGCCACTGTCGGCAGCTTCCCCGCACTTGCTACTGACGTTGCCAGAACAAAGGCAATGAGAATGATTGCTGATATGGCGGACGGTGTTAACCCGACCAAAGAGAAGCGCGCCAAAAAGAAACGTGGTGTTTCACTGCAAGAGGTATTCGACAGATTTATTGAGGTAAAGCGATTCACTGATAAGACAAGAGCAGTCCACAAGAACGCATTCAGCAAGCACCTGTCAAAGTGGAGCAAGACTCCCGTTGTAGAGATTGAGGCTGATGCGATCTGTAAGCTCCATGCGGAAATTGGAAAAACCACGGTTTATGCCGCCAACAACGCTATTCGACTTTTACGAACTGTTTTAAATTTCTCCCGGTCATTCTATGGTGTGCCAGTTGAAAACCCCGTGAAGCGCATTTCTGACACCCGAACATGGTTTGAAGAGAAGGCTCGTACCGGATACGTCAAAGACAAAGACTTGGCTGCATGGTTCAAAGCTGTGGACGGATTATCAAGCGATATGGGTAGGGATTATCTGCTATTGCTCTTGTTCACAGGGATGCGCCGGAATGAGGCAATGGGGTTGCACTGGGATAATATCGATCTCGAAGACAAGACTCTGACCGTACCTGACACCAAGAACGGCGAACCGCTCCACCTTCCCCTCTCCTATTTCGTCTACAAACTGTTGAAGGATCGCGCCGAACGATGGGGCGGTGAAGGATTCGTTTTCGCTACCTGGGGGAAAAACGGACACCTTACAAATGTTCAACATATACTTGAAGAGTTGAGGGGTAATGATTTGGTTCCACGGTTTACCCTTCACGATTTACGCCGTACGTTTGCCACCAAAGCCGAAAGCTTGGACATATCACAGTACGCCGTCAAGCGGATGATAAACCACAAACAGACGGACGTTACCGGAAAGCATTACATTCAGTCGGACGTTGAGCGGTTGCGGGAACCCATGGAGCGGGTATGTCAGGCGTTGTTGAGGGCAATTGGGGCTAAACAGGGGAAGGTAATAGAGATCAGGCAAGCGGCGTGATGATAGGCAGCAACTGTCAAACAAAAGGCCACTCTCACGGGTGGCCTTTTGTTGTTTTACGAACTTGATCCTACATGGATCGGCAGGGCAATAAATCAATAAATTATTCCTCGCTACCCCTAAGGCGAGGAACTGCCAAAACTGCCAAAACCCTTCAAGACAGACTTAAGGCGCTTCCGAATTATCCACTACTTGCTCTTCAATCATCGCCTGAATGATCGGTTTGACCTTTTTCAAAAACACCAACCGATTAGACCCGGTCAGTTTCTTCATATCATTTACGATTTCTTGAGTTGGCGCGTCGAGCAAAACGCTGCCTTTTTGAATTTTAGCTTCGTACTCTTTCATTGTTAGGCGGACATTACCCGCGATAATTGGCATATCATCGCCAAGTTCGATCCATGCTTTATTAAAACTAAACTTAGCGCACACTGCCTGTAGAAATGAATCCGTAAGACAGAAAGCGGCGGCTCCCGTTAAAATACCAGCCGTTTCGGCTTCAGTGAATCCTATTGCGGATGAAACAAGTGATATCCTGCCACATTCTGGAATGCCTTTACCGGTTAACATAGAATGAAGCCGTAAGAGACGGGAAAAATTAGGGCGTTGGTGATCTATGTTGCCGGCTTCTATGCTTTCAGGGGACGCCTTTTCAGCGGTCTCCTCATAAAATTTGGTGGCCACCCTCTCCCGCCATTCAGAAATAAAATCCCCAAGCTCCACCCATTCCCCGGAAAGGCCGAACGCAGCACAAACATTCTGAATAAATTGTGGCGTCAATGTCGCATGCCCCTTAAGCACCTTCGCAACTAACCCTTCAGAATAGCCTGTTTTCTCTGCAACAGCCTTATCCATACCATATCGTTTCACCCCAGACGCTATTTTTAAACCTTCAAGCAATCTCTCTAATGGACCAACAGTGCCGCCACGCAACCACGCAACAGACACATAAAAATAAGCCGCCAGTTTTTCAAGGCTTGCTTGTGTCGGTTCTGAAATTCCGTTCACATACCTATCATAACTATTCTGATTTATACCAGTACGCCGGCAGAATTCATTTCTGCTGGTTTTAGCTGGGACCTCTTCACGTATTTTTTCAATAACCCTCGGATAAGTTTTTCCCACAAGTCACCTCCAAAAAAATAAATACACAAAATAGACATTGACAGCAAGCGAATTACTTTGTATTCGTTTAACCGACACTGAATACAACTTTATTCTGTATTCAGTGATTACAAAATGTATTGGAGTCCACAAATGGCAGAACGAATGTTGAAAGAGGATGAGGCGGCTGAATTGCTGGGGGCGGCACCAAAGTCACTCAGATGCTGGAGAAATAAGGGGTACGGGCCAAAGTTCGTAAAAATCGGCAAACCTGGAGCAATCAAGGCGGCGATACGCTACCGCCTGTCAGACATCGAGGCATACATGGAAGATCCACAGAAAAACGGGATCGGTGCAGGGGAAGTGACAGCATAAGAAGGCAAAGAAACTTAATAACATCACAAGGAAGGTGGCAAATGGAAAAACTTTTACTAACTGACAAAGACGTTGCAGAGATACTGAGCATCAGCAGGATGCATGTCTGGAATTGTGTCAGATCTGGCAGCCTTCCGAAGCCGTATAAATTCGGAAATTGCACCCGTTGGAAGTATTCGGAGATTGTAGAAGCAATTGAAGATTTAAAGAAAAACGCCTGAACGGAAAAGTCCCATATAAGGAGAAATACGCCATGAACAACGAGCTGCACGTAATTCACACACGAACCCATGATTTCCGTCCCTTGGTGACCGTGCGCAACTTCCCCGGACTTGATGCCGAGATGACGCCGGAACAGTTGCGACTACTCGCCGCCGCGCTGTTGACTGCGGCAAAGGAGTGCGAAGCGCGACCAACAAAAGGAAGGCATTTTACACAGAGCGAATGCCGGTACTCAATGGAGCCCAACAACACCGGCGGCTTGAAAGCGCTGCCAGATCCGGAAGAATACAGCGGATGGTTTGGGCGAATCCGTGCCGGAATAGCTTTAAGCCGTCAAACGCTCGTAGACATTTCGCATCACCTGACGCAAAGCACGGAAACAAGCTATGAAGACTGTATAAGGCCGCTAATCGGGACAATATTTGTACTCGAATCAACAGAAAGCCTACTTGACGAACTTTTCACCTGCACTATTCCAACAGATGCCATGTACGAAATGACGCGGAAGGCGGCAGCATTTGAGAAAAAAAACGCCCGCAAAACAAAATAAAGCCGCTCAATCCCTGCCAGGATAAGCGGCTTTCAAGTAATGCCCGACGCCGGAGAGCAGCGTCTTATTCAACAACAACGGAGTACGCCTATGTTTATCACATACTTGTTTTACAAATCAAGCCTCACACACCATGAATCAGCCTGCATCTCAGCCCATCACGTCTCGGCAATACTGTGAAGGCCAATATCTCAACTTTAGAGCGGACGGCAATATCATCAGCCCTCTATCATACGCCTGTTGCCAACCAGGCTATCCTTTCTTCCCTGCCTCCCGGTACGTTCCGGGTACACCTTTGCCGAAGGCTTGCAGAAACACTTGCGACAGGCTTTCCGGCAGGAAATACAGCCGAGCTTGCGCATCAAGCCGGAGTTGATGTTATTGAGGTTGTAGTTCTTTCAAGTGATCTGCCTGATGGCGCCCTTGTTCACCACGTAAAGAGGCTGTTGGCTGCCCGACTTACCGAAGCCAGTATTCTAGGGGAAGATATCACACCCTGGGCTGCAGCAATAACAGCCACCAGCAACTTCACGTCTGGAATCAAAGACTCCGAATGGCCAGACCCGTCACCACTCCCCGAAGGCCTTCCCACTGTCAAACCTCTTGAACCAGAAATGATACCTCTGCCACTACGCGGTTGGCTGATGGACATATCCGATCGCCTCCAGATACCTCCAGATTTTTCCACTGCCGCAACAGTTGTTGCATTGGGAAGCATCATCGGGCGCGGGTGTGGCATCCATCCTAAACGACATGATGACTGGCTGGTCGTGCCAAATCTTTGGGGCGCGGTAGTTGGCAGGCCGTCGCTGATGAAAACCCCCGCCATGATGGAGGCCTTCCGGCATCTAACACGGCTTGAAAACGAAGCAAAAGGGACCTTCGAGGCTGAAACAAGTTACCGGGAAGCCACCAAGGAAGTTGCCAAGGCAGAGCGTGCAGCAATTATTCAAGACATAACCAAAGCGGTCAAGGCCGGTAGAGACACACACGAACTAAAATGTCGGCTTACGATGATGAAGTTAGAAGATCCAACAAGGCAGCGCTACCAAACACAGGATGGCACAACCGAGAAGATCGGCGAATTACTGAACCAGAATGCGCGCGGATTGCTGGTTAATCGTGATGAGCTTATAGGCTGGCTACGTGCTTTGGAGCGCGACGGTCGTGAAGGTGACCGGGGCTTTTACCTGGAAGCGTGGAACGGATCCGGATCGTTTACCTATGACCGTATAGGCCGAGGCACCTTGGACATCATGTCACTTTGCCTGTCGGTGTTTGGTGCAATCACTCCAGGTAACTTATCCGACTACGTGTACCAGGCGACACGTGGCGGTAGAGGTGATGACGGCCTATTGCAACGCTTTCAGGTAATCGTGTGGCCGGATGACTCCAAGGAATGGAAAAACGTAGACCGCTTTCCAATCACCACAGAAAGGGAACGTGCCTGGCGAATATTTCAGACCCTGGCTACCAACGACATATCAGGTGCCACAATCGGAGAACACGACACTATTCCGGCTCTCCGCTTTTCGCCTGATGCACAAGAGGTGTTCAACCAATGGCGGCACGAACTTGAAGCACGCCTGCGGGGAGACAGTGGCCTTTCTCCTACCATGGAAAGCCACCTTGCTAAATACCGCTCTCTGATGCCGTCTCTATCACTGATATTCCACCTTGTATCGGTAGTGGATGGGTGCGAACCAGTGGGGCCGGTATCGGAAAACGCGGCCAAAATGGCCGTTGCATGGTGTTCATATCTGGAGAGCCATGCTGCCAGGATATATGGTGGCACGACATCTCCAGGCATGGAATCGGCCAAGGAAATCATAAAGCATATCCGGCGGGGAGATATTAAGGATGGAGATACCGTAAGAAGCATCTACAGGGGCCGCGAGTGGTCAAAACTCACAGGCCCTGAAGAGGTCAAGGCCGGATTATCCGTTCTTGAAGACTATGATTGGTTAACAGTTGAAAAGGTGACTAATAGCAAGGGGGGCCGTCCATCAGAAGCGGTAAAGCTTAACCCAAAAGTAACCCAATACTCTTAAGGCAACGACCATGCAAAACATGCAAAACCGGTTTTGCATGTTTTGCATGGTGCCTGCTCTAAGCGAATATATCTGTTTTCTATGTAAGCACCAACCGCCATAACCGGCAGCAAACCAGAAATAAAAAGGAGAACACCGTGGAATACCCCGATCACAATTCACATCCATCTGACCAAATCATACAGATCAAAGGGCTCGCTGCATGTCTGTACCTGGCAGTAACTGGACTTGATGCCCTTCGAACAATCCCAACCTCCCACGAAATTTCAGGAATACTTGAGGCTATTTCCCAAATCGATCAACGCCTTGACGAACTTAATAACTACCTGGAGAAGGAAAACAATCCCGCTGACAGTCCGGCTGCCTGAATTTAAGCATTTTGGAGTTAACAACATGGCCACAATAAAAACAATCACCAACAGGAACGGCGATCGCCGCTATCGAGTACGAGCACGCACAAATGGCGTTTCCGCGTCCAAAACCTTCCGGAATAAAGCCGAGGCCGAAAAGTGGGCGGCAATAACTGAAGACCGGGCAAGGCTGAACACCATGGGAACTACAGCCCAAGCCACCGCAAGAACTGTAGGGGAAATGATCGACCGGTACTGTCAAGAGATATTACCGCACAAAGCCAAGAATACCCAGGCCAGCCAATACGGACAGTTGGCATGGTGGAAGGCCAGAATAGGCAAACTGACTTTAGCCAAAGCAATAACCCCGGTGATTGCCAAGGGCAAGAAGGATCTTGCACCAAACGGCAACGCAACCATCAATGCCTATTTGGCGGCATTACAACATTGCTACACGATAGCAATCAAGGAATGGCAATGGTGCGAAATCAACCCGGTACGTAACGTGTGGCGGCAACCCCTACCACAGGCCCGCGTCAGGACGCTGAATGATGCCGAACGGGCAAAGTTAATTTTCTATTGTCGGCTTGTCCCGTGCCAGTGGCTGGAAACGATCGTCATTTTAACCCTCTCCACCGGCCCGCGAAAATCGGAAGTCCGCTTTATGCGTTTTTCTGATTATGACCACATTCGAGGTCGAGTAATCTTGAATGAAACCAAAAACGGCCAGCGCCGCACGGTGCGCTTATTCGGGGAAGCCCGGTGCAGAATGGCGGCGTTGTACGAAGCCCGGTCACCAGGACAAGAATTCTTTTTCCCGTCGAAACAAGATCCTAACCACCCGATTGATTTCCGCTATTCGTGGGAAATGGCGCTTGAAAAGGCCGAGATTCCCAACTTTTGTTTCCATGACCTGAGACACAGCGCCGCCAGTTATCTGGCAGCACAAGGCGCGTCACTTGCCGACATTAAAGAAATTCTGGGACACAAAACCATCCAGACCACCCAGAAATATACCCACCTCACAGAGAACCACACAGCGGCCCTGGTGCAAAAGATGAACCTCAGTATTTTTTAAACGGCACGCCAGCAGTGGTGTAACCAAATCAAGCGAAAGGAGTACAGCCGAATGAGCAAGAAACCAGTCAATGAAATTGGTGATGAATTGGATGAAACAAAGGCCATGATGTTTTTTATGAGAGAAGCAACCACCGCAATCCTCAGAGAGGCCGCTCTTGTAACACCAGGGGAACAAATAATCTTAGGAATGAGCCTATTGTTTACCCATATCGAAACAAGACTTGATAACACCTGGAGCCACATAAAGGCCCTATAACCCCAAGCGAAAGGAGCAGAACCATGAAAGAACAGACCCTGAAAAGCATCACAATCAGCGGACTCACCGTCACAGAAACCGCAGAGGGAAACACCGCGAAAGTCAGTATCGGAAACCAGGTCACAACCTTTACCAGAGAGGATTTTTACCAGCTTCATGAAGCCCGGAACACGTTCTTCAGCAAAAAGACCATTGCCAAGTGTGGCGTATGTGGGCAAGAGCTGACGGGGCGGCTGGAGCTCACCGAAAAGATAGCAACCGTGATTGTAGAACCCTGCCAAGTATGTGCCGGAAAGGAGCCAGTAAACCATGAAAATACCTAGCGCATATTTTGACGGCAGCCTAGGGCAACGCGTTGCCCAGCCCGCACCGGTGTTACGACTCGACCCATCAGGAGACGTGGCAGTCGGCCAGGCAGCGGAACGACTGGGGCAGAATGTCCTACAGGTTGCGGTCAACCAGAACGAATTTCAGGGGCAGCAGGATCTACAGGCCGCGCATGAATTCAAGACGGAAGTAGATCGGCAGCAGCGCGAACAGGAATCCGAACGAAAACACCTTCAGGATCTGCGAAATACATCGGAAGCGAAAGCCAGTTATTTGGATTTTGACAACAAACTGTCTGCAGCTCACCAAGAGATTATCGACAACCCCGACATTCCTCCCGAGGATTATCCGCAAAAGCTTCGGGAGACAGCCGGTACACTAAAAAATGAGATTCGAGGCAAATTGAATGAAGTCCAATGGCTGAACATCTCCAACGACCTGGATCACCGCACAAACAAAGGTTCAGAGATGATTTTTAAAGCGGGACAAACAGAAATTAATGATCAGGTGTGGGCGAATGACTTAGCGGCGGCTGATGCCCTGGTAAACGACCCAACCAGAACGTCCCGCGACAAAATTACTATCCTGAAGGATGAAAATTTCTTTGCCGAAACAGGACGCACCGCCGCCGAAATCGAGATCGAGAGAGAAAAGCGGATTGCCAAGGTTACGGAAACCGATGTTCAGGGGCGGTTTAATCAAGAAGGCCCGGCAGTCACTAAAGCATTTCTTGAAGCCAAAAATGAAGACGGGACATTTTCAAACCTGCCGGAGCTGCACATGGACAAGAGAGACGCTTATGTTGCTCATGCAGACGAAAAAATAAAACAATTGGAAGCCGAGGCCCGCCGTGAAGCTCGGGAACGGAAAACGCTCCAGGATCAACAGACACATAATCTTTTTGAGTCAATGAAAACCATGCTTAACGATGGCTATCCACTCCCCGCCAACGTAGACGTACAAATGCGCATGGCCTTTAAGGGTTCCAAGTATGAGCCACTCTACGCAGCCATAAAAGAAAAGGCCAACAGCCTGGAGTTTAAAACCGACCTTATCAACAAAGACCCTCTTCTTTATTTTGCCAGATCCAACGGTTACAACATCACCCCGCTTGACATGACCAATCCGGCCACAATTCCACAACAAATGGCGCAGCGCATACAATTTTCCACAATGGCCCAAAAAGCCCTGAATCTCCCATACCGACCCGATTTTCTGTTCGGAGAACAGAAAGCCATTGGCCAACAACTGGAAATGCTTGACGGCCCGAACCGGGTCAAGTCCGTCAAGATATGGAGTGATATTCTGGGGTCTCAGAACATGACACAATTCGCCAAACAGGTTTCAGGTATTCACAGCAACGATTCTGCCAAAAACACCGCCCTTGCCCTGGAAATAGCCCTTGCCGCAAATGGTAGAGATACGGCGGCGCAATGGGTGGCCACTGGCAGGGATTACCAGAAAACCGCCAAGCTCACGGAACCGGCCCGCAAGGCGCAGAACAACGCCTTTGAAACTCTGGCCGGTAACGCCCTGGCAGGTTTGCCCCAAATGCGTGACGACTACAAGAACGCCGTCAATGCCGCCTTTATTTATCTGGCAAAAACCCAGGGCATGGCCGTTGAAACCGAAACCGGATTTTCAATGCCCGGTACGTTCTCCAGCGGCAGCGACGCCGGGAAACTTTATAACCAGGCATTCAGGGCCGTCGTTGGAGATACAACCAAGATCAACAACAAGACTACCATTCTCCCACCTGGAATGACTGACGATCGGTTCAAGAACAGCATCAAACGAATTACTCCAGAAATAGTGATAGCCGCCGGCGGCGCAAAAGGGCTTGCCCCAGAAAAAGCCGCCGAGCTACTACGTTCCGAAGCGTCACTATGGGAGTCCGGAGAAGGCGTGTATTCATTCCAGATCCGCGGCAAGCAGGTAAAAACCAACGACGGTAAACCATTCAAGTTGAGGTTCAGCCCATGATATTCGACTTCTATAACGAACAAGACACAGAGCGCCAAAGCTTCACCGGCAAAAAGCCCACTTTCTGGGAAGGTTCAACCAATTTACAATGGATGGGAAAGAAAGCCATGGAACTGGCAACCGGTGGAGCGAAAGCCGCCGCCATGACCGGTTCCATACTTTTCCCAAGTGAAGACGTACCACGCGAACAAGATCCGGGCCGTATTCTTCCAAGGAAGGAAGATTTCAACCGTTTTGCAGATACCTACATCGAACCGGCAATGAAGTACTGGACTCCCTCACCGGATGAAGTAGGCCATGCCGCCAAAATACTCGGGAACGTGGCGGGTATGGCGTTGGCTGGTGGGCCTGGCAATATTACTCTGAACGCCACAATGAACACAGGTGCAAACCTGATTGACCAGGGAGTTGACCCCACAACCGCAACGCTTGCCGGTATTGGAACCGGAGCCGTCAGCTATGCCTTGACAGGATTGCCACAGACCGGCAAAACGCTCCTGGAGAAGGCCGGTTTAGTTGCTCTCAATCCAGCTATAGGCGTGGCGCAGGATACCGCCTTAAAAAAAGGGCTTGAGGGGCAGGGATACAAACAACAGGCCGCAGGTATTGACCCGTTTGACCCGGTGTCACGCGGTACAGACGTGTTAATTGGCAGCCTCTTCGGCGGGCTTGCTCACTTTGCGAAGGTAAAGGAACGCCTCCCGGTTGAGGTTGTGGATGCTGTTGATGCTGTCCACAACCAGGAGAAAATAAACTCCGCTTCACCATTCAAGGAGCCAACAAGCCCCGCCGCCGTAGAGGTCAACAGCAAGGCATACAACAAAGCCCTGGACGATCTCCACAACGGGCAACCCGTAGACGTATCGTCCGTGATTCGTGAGCACTTGGCAATCTCTGACATTCCTTACAAGACGGAACCGCGCCCGGAAGAAATCCGGTTACGGGAGATTGTAGGGAGAGAAACCGCAACCCTTGCCGAGGATCTGGCTACAGCGGAAGGCCACCCGAAGCTGAAGGATGGACAGCTTACCCATTTTGACACTCCGAAAATCATCAAGGCCCGCGAGGATCTAGCCGGGATCAAGTCCACCCACGAAATAAACACCCCGGAACGGCAGCAACTCAGACAAACCGTCTCAGATGAATTGTATGGCACAGGCGCAGCGCTAAAGAACCGGGAAGCCTACATTGTTCTAGGCCCGCCCGCCTCTGGAAAATCAACCATTGCCGAACCTTTGGCGCAGAAGATAGGCGGCCTTATTATTGATTCTGACAAGGCAAAAGAACGCTTGCCGGAATACGGCAAGGGCGAAGGGGCGGGAGCCGTACACCAGGAATCTGACACAATCCGTGATGCTGTGTTTAATAAGGCCCTCGATGCCGGTGATAACATCGTAATGCCACTTGTTGGCCGGACGGCGGACAATGTCCGGGCCATTAAGCAGATGCTCCAAGACGAAGGGTACACCGTTCATCTCCGTTTGGTGGATCTTCACCCTACCCGCGCCGCCCAAAGGGCCGTTGGCCGGTTCAACGAAACAGGCCGCTTTGTTGACCCTCACTACATAATTAACGAAGTCGGCTTGCTACCGCGTGAAAATTACCGTATACTAAAACAAGAAGGAGGGTGGAAAACCTATGAATCCCACACGACAGACGTTGCCCCAGGAGAAAACCCGCGACTCATTGAATCAGGCCCCGCCAGCGAGTACCCAAGCACAGATGCAAGAAAATTCGGAACAGAGTCTTATCAACACCCTGAAAGCCAGGGCGCAGAACCGCACCTCACAACAGACCCCACAGTAACAAACCCCCAACAAACAGACCATACAACCGGACGCGATACAAGCGCTCACGATCCCCTTGCGCATGAAGTAGAAACCCTCTTGCGGGATCATGGCGACGTGGCATTAGTGCGCCATGACGCGGACGGCCAGCAAATCACCGTCAGTGCACACCAGGTTCTTGAAGAGGCACGGGCGGACATGGAACGCACACGGCAGCTTGAAAAGGCTTACCAGCGGGCAGCGCTCTGCCTGGGATTTGACTAAAAGGAGAAACGACCATGCCACGCTGCATAAGCGACGTTATAAAAGATTCAAACGGTATCCTCTCCCGCGAAGAAGCGGAACAGATATTCCAGACCATAGAGAACCGCTACAAATCCTTAAACAAGACCCTTGGCAGACCAACCACGGAACAGCCAGACGGGTTCGAAAAGTTCACTTCCACCCCCTGGGGCGATTACGTGAAACTTTCCCCAGGTGACCGCCTGAGAGAGTTGGCAAAAGTAACCTATGCCGAGGCCCTGAATGCAAAACAGGAAATATTGCGGCGGCACTATCAGCAAGTTCAAATTAACATAGGCAATGAAGTGAAGCTTGCCCAACATTCCGCCAATACAGGACGCTCCAGAACAGAGGGCATGATTGATTTAATGGTAGGGAACCCACACGGCAAGGGTGAAATGGGAAGCGTCCAGAGCCTCTACAAAGGAACCGTAGGGGAGTTCATGTCTCGCCTTTGGCCTGGACTCGATAAGTACATGACCGCATTCGGATTCAGGATAACTCACGAACAGGAAACCACACTTGTTCGTGAGATATTCAAACCAGGCAGCACGGAAGATACAGCGGCCCATAGTCTGGCAAAAGGATGGCGCGAAGTTTCCGACAACCTACGGGAACGGTTGAACCGAGCCGGGGCAGATATCGGCCACATTTCTGGCTACATCCCCCAATCATGGGAGAGAATGAAAACTCTGACATTCGGTCTATCCCTGACAGAGAAGAAAACATTTTTCACCGGGAACCGCGAACAACGGGCGGCGGTAAAGGCCAAGGCAAAGGAAGCATGGCTTGACCACGTCACGCTCCTGATGGATCGAGAACACCCCATGTATGTCAACCGAGAAACCGGCGAGTTTTTCAATGACTTTGAAATGAGAGCCTTTCTTTCTAACGCATGGGAAACGATCACCACGAACGGGCTAAGTAAGAAACCACAGGCCACAGGGGGAGCAACAAGCGGGGGCCGTACCAGCCTGGAAGCCGAACGGCAACTTCATTTTAAAGACGCGGACGCCTTTCTTGAAGCAAACCGCGCTTTCGGTAGCGCCGATGTCCTAACCTCCCTGGTGCAGACCGTACAGCAACGATCTAAAAGCCTTGCCTTGGCGGAAAAATTCGGGCCAAACGTGAACACCGGCTTCAATTCACTCTTTGCGCATGCTCAACACCTGGACGCCATGGAACCAACATTTTTTCACGACAAGAAAGCATCTTTTGTCCAGACGCTTTTCAAAGAAATAACCGGGGTGGCAGGTAGTCCGGAAACAACTGTAGGAGATTTGTTTGCACGCGTCAGCGCTGCAAAACGGCAATGGATGACCTTTGCCAAACTTGGCAGTGCCTTCCTGTCACAGGCAAATGACCTCGTTATTTTTGATGTTATGGCAATGAATAACGGCATGGGTGCCGGTCATGCCATAAAGACGGCAGCACATTACCTCAACCCGCTTAACAAAGCAGACCGGGAAGGCGCTCACCGTCTCGGTCTATCTCTGGAATCAGTCGGGCAAGAGGTCATGTCTCGCTATGCCGACACACTAAGCGGCGCCGGGAAGATCGACAAGGCCGCCAACTTAGTCATTACGGCCAGCTTCATGAAATACTGGACTGATGCCATGAAAACCGCATGGCACGTGCTAACCGCCCAACATCTTGCCATGGTGCGGGATATTCCTTTCAACAAACTTGAATCAAGCTTCAGACAAATGTTGCAGCGGCACGCCATTGACCAGGTTGAATGGGATCATATCCGCAGCACGGAACCGGCTGAACTTTCCGGCCGGCAGCTTATCGCCCCTTCACAGATCAAAGACCAGGCAACCGCCGTCAAGTTATTCGGCATGTTTTCAGACGAAGGGGATATTGCCGTACTCTCCCCCGATTTCAAGGAACGGGCTATCGGTAAGGGAGCAACCGCGCCTGGTTCTGTTTGGGGCGAACTACGCCGGGACATGCTTCTGTTTCGTATGTTTTCCATAGGGATGGTGTCCAAGGTTCTCCCGAGGATCACAGCCAGCATGCCGGAAGGATCACGCTACAACAAAGCAACGGTTGCCACCTCGTTTGTTATCGGTTCACTGTTGGCCGGAGGTCTAAGCTACCAGATGAAGGAAATTGCCAAAGGCCGCAACCCCAGGGACACAACAGATCCGGAATTCTGGCTCGCAGCGGCGGCACAATCCGGAGGGCTTGGCATATTCGGTGATTTCATGTTTTCCGATGTCAACCGTTTTGGGCAGGGTATTCCTGAAACCATCATGGGGCCGTTCTGGGGAGGTACTGCAAACGACTTTGCAAAGCTTACCCTGGGGAACGTTCGCCAGGCCGCCGAGGGTAAAGACCCCCACGTAATGGCGGAAGCAATAAATTTTGTCAAAAGCAACTTTGTTCCTAATCTTTGGTATACGAAAGAAGCGCTTAACCATCTGTTATTTTATCAGCTGCAGGAGATGACAAACCCCGGCTATCTGGAGCGGATGAAGGGAAGAGTGGAAAAAGACAACAAACAAGGCTTTTGGTGGGATCCTCAGGACGCTACACCCGTCAACGGCCCGGACATGGGGGCAATGTTAGGGAGATAAAGAGCTTCACAGGCACGGGCGGGGATCTACAACGAGATCACCGCCCGTGTCCGGAATAAGAATCAAATAATCACGCCGCTTTAGCAATCCGGTACACACTGGCAACCCCCATCTTAAGAGCATCTGCAACCGCCTGTTTCGTCATTCCCTGCCCCAACATCTCCATTACCTTCACGGACTGTGCTTTTGCTGTCGGTTTCCGCCCCGTGTACTTCCCGGCTTTTTTTGCTATCTCTACACCTTCCCTTTGACGCTCCAACATCATTTCACGCTCAAACTGTCCGATAGCCGCCAGCATCGACAACATGAGCTTACCGGTAGGCGTGGCCGTGTCCAGGTTGATATTCAGTACTCGGAAAGCTACTCCTTTCTTTTCCAGATTATCAATGATCTCCAGCAGGTGTTTTGTACTGCGGGCGATACGATCAAGCTTGCAAACAATAACGGTGTCGCCTTTCCTTAAGTGGTCAATCATTGCTGCCAGCTGGGGCCTGTCCTGCTTTACGCCACTGGCTTTTTCCTGAAAGACCTTATCAACGTCTACACCTTTAAGCTGTTCAAGCTGTACAGTTAATTCCTGACCTTCTGTGCTTACTCGCGCATATCCGATGTTTGCCATGTTCTTGCCCTCCTGATGTATTTATCATTAGATGTAAATACACTATGATAGTATCGTACTGATTGTCAATAACTTTCTATCAATAGGATCAAGGACTTTAGCTTTCTGCCGTTTTTCGTTGAATTTGGGGGCTGTAAGTTACTGATTTTACGTTAGTGAGTCTATCACGTAAAATCTATCCTTAGACCATGCCCTATTGATAGAAAAGTGAATCCCATTTTGTGTCACCGGATCCGCAAGAAGTTAAGCAATCCGTCAGGGAGAACAACAGACTCCGGAAACCGTGACATAACATTTCCCGATATCCCCCTTAACCGTGGCGGGCTTTTCCGGACTCTCTGCAACCTCTCCCCTGCCTACACATACAAAAAGCCCTTACAGCGCATTTAAAGAACAAAGGGAGTCAGCAATTTGACACGGACAACCCCAACAGCGATAACGCGCGCGCACGCGAGGGAGAGAGCGAACAGCACCGGGATCGATACAAATTAACACCCGTCGCCCGACTCCGGAACGCCGCAACTATACAAAAATAAACGATTCGGGACAATGCCATGCCCTGGGCGGCAACCGAAACTGCCGATTTTACCACCCTAAACGAGATCCTGTTCCAGCTGATTCCTGGTCATATCCCTATAATTACATTTCATAGGTTGCGGTATATTTATTGAATGGTTGCAGAGTTTTTTTCCAAAACTTGTCCACGATCAAAAACGCGATAATCAAATAATTGCCGAAACGCAATCAAGCGCCCAATGTATGGATTTTTTTACAAGTTACCCCCGGTAGGTTTTGAGTCTGCCGTACTTAAACTAAATGCTGAGAATCCATGACACGAAACCCGGTTTCTTATTGTCTTTTTGTAATCATTCGATTACAATACAACCATGCCAGAAGTAATGATTGTAAAAACTCTGCCTGAATTTGATGAATGGCTCGACGGGCTGAAAGACCGTATGACGGTTATGCGCTTGAAAACCAGATTGCGTAAGGCCACGCTTGGCAATCTTGGAGACGTCAAGCCCGTAGGAAACGGGGTTTTTGAAATGAGAGAGTTTTTCGGCCCCGGTTGGCGGATGTACTACGTTAAGCAAGAGAATGTCATTATCGTGATGCTTGGCGGTGGTGACAAGAGTACGCAAGACACCGACATTGCAAAGGCAACTGACCGCGCTGCCAGACTGGAGTAATGAACTATGCCAAAAAGAATCAAAGTTTCTAACCTTCCCGAATTCGACATGGCGCAACAGCTAAAGAATGAGGAGGATATTGCCGCTTACCTCACCATTGTCATGGAAGAAAATGACGCGGCACTCCTTGCCGCTGCACTTGGCGATATTGCCCGTGCCAGAGGTATGAGCGACATAGCCAAGGCCGCCGGAATTACTCGCGAAGCATTATACAAAGCATTGCGGCCAGATGCACATCCCAGGTTTGACACGATCAACCGCGTATGCACCGCCCTGGGTGTTCGCCTGGTGGCACAGCCTGTTGTTCATGTCTGATTTATCAGATTTCAAAAGTGCTACCCATGTGCTACCCCACTTGAAAACACAATATAAATTCAAAAGTAATATCAGTACATTGATACTGATGCATACCTAATTTCATAGTGTAACCCCGAATACCTGCTGCACTCATCTGCTCTACATGACTGCACCGGGTACACTCCGTATTCCCTCCGGTCGCCAGGCCGGGGAAATGACCTGACGCTCTTTTTTCTGAGCAGTCAGCAAACTTCCAAAGGTTACTGCCATACTGCCAAAGCGATCATTTATCGTATCCATAGCCTGAGTCGCAAACAACTTTTTCCGATCATTCTCAAACAGCGGCAACTGTTCGGCTTGGTGTTTCAGGTTAGAGAGGCACACCCCCAAGAGCCTGACCGGTTGTTCCAGTTCGACAGTAGCGAGAATAGAAAGGACTGTTTTGTAGATTTCGGCACTCTGGTTGACGTAGTTTTTTAATGTCGTTTGCTTTCCCCAGCTGGAGAAAAAGTCGGCATAGCGAACGTACACATGAATCGTCTTCCCTGAAACGTTATATCTTCTTGCCCGACTCCCGACCATTTCCGAAAGCTGTAACAGGAAGCGTCTGATTTCAACGGGATCATCAATATCCTGCTCAAGGGTTCGGGAATGCCCTACCGACTTCACCTCGTCTTCCTCACCAAACGGGATCACCGGTGATTCGTCTATCCCCTGCCCCATCTGCTTGAGCCGCGCACCGATAATACCGAACTTTTGCGTCAGACGTGCCACATCGCACCGCCCCAGTTCTCCACAGGTGTAGATCGCCATCATGTTGAGATGTCGCTGCACCTTCCTGCCGATGCCGCAAAGCTCTTTAATCGGCATCTGCTCCAGAATCCGGGAAACATCTGCCGGTGCAATAACGGTAAGACCATCAGGTTTTTCCATGTCGCTGGCCAGCTTGGCCAGAAGCTTGTTCGGAGCAATGCCGATAGAGCAGGTAATACCAAAACTGTCTCTGATACGGGCTTTGATCAGGGAAGCGATTTCCTCGGCACTACCGAAGATTTTAAGAGAGCCGGTAACATCCAGCCAGGACTCATCAATAGAGAAAACTTCTACCTCCGGAGTAAAAACTCTGAATATTTCATTGATTTTTCCCGAGGTGTAGATGTACTTCCTGTTGTCGCCGACAACGATGATCAGTTCCGGGCAGACCCGTTTTCCCTCCCACACCGCCATGCCGGTCCTGACACCCTTTGCCCTGGCCTCATATGAGCTGGTAGTAATCACTGTCCGCCCGCCACCACCGACAACGGCTATCGGTTTGCCGCGCAGGACAGGGTTGACCTGCTGCTCCACTGAAGCAAAAAATGCGTTCATATCTGCATGAAGTATTGTTCTAACGGACATAGCTGCTTTCTTCAAATCGACCTGACGAGTGATAGAGTGCTACTGGTTACAATATATGTCAAATGATAGCTATAGATGGCGATTGAGTCAAGAGGGAATAAGAAATAAGGTCAAACCGGAGCAATACAAGCAGGAGAGTCGAATCGCGGATTGTTAACCAGATCAGATACTTTGATAATGCGCAGTTGTTCGGCAGAAAATGGCTGATAAAGGGGCTGTAGTTGCTCCAGATCATGCATATTGTGGCTCAGCCAGAGAGTAAATGTATCCGGGTGGAGGATCATTGGCATACGATCGTGAATTGGCGCTACGAGTTTGTTGGCGGCGGTGGTCAGAACAGCAAAAGTCTCCAGTTCGCTGCCGTCTGGCGCTTTCCATGACTCCCACAGTCCGGCGAAACACAGTGGTGATTGGTCTGCCATTCGAATGAAATAAGGCTGTTTTTTGCTGCCGCTATGCGACCATTCATAAAAGCCGGAAGTTGGGATGATGCAGCGACGGTATTTAATCGCGTGGCGAAAAGCAGGTTTTTCTAAGACTGACTCACTACGGGCGTTGATCATATGGCTGCCAAAGCTCAGATCCTTCGCCCAAGCAGGCACGAGTCCCCACTTTAGCAGATCGAGCCGATTGTGGTCACCCTGATTGCGGATAACGGCGGTATATTGGGCAGGGGTCACATTGAAATGCGGTTCAAGCAACTCGATTTCCTGCAGCCGGAATAACCTCTTGAGTACTTCCGCCGGTATGTTAAATACAAGTCTGCCGCACATGATTTCACAAACTCCATGGAATAGCTTCTTCACCTACGTCCATTTTAGCAGGATATAACAGAGATTCAAGTAGAGAAACCAGCATTGGGCTCCATCTGCCCGACGGCCATCGGCAAACGCTCAAACCCTTTCTCCGTGTATCAGACTGACAATTCATTTATACCGTTTACTTTGCACGGATTTATGTATAGAACCATTTTTTACTTGGTTACAACCGCAGAATAGGTAATAGTGCGGAGCATCAATTTCAATGTAGATTTCACGACGATGCCATACCACTTAACACCTATTCATTCCAGTTTTACAGGAGAAATACTGCGTGAAGCAATTGAAAACAGGTACAAACCTCATCCGAACGCTTCTTGCACTCGGGATTATATTTTCCATGATTGGTATACTCGCTGCGCTGATGTCGGCAAACCCCAATCGAGCCTTTCTGGCACTTCTCTACGCGTTCAATATACTCTGTATGGTAGCGGTCATCTGGATTCTTATTGCCCGCAAACTGGTTGTCCGCATCAAACAGATCGCTGGAGCAATGAATAAAGCTGCCGAAGGAGAACTGACGGAACGGGTACGTTTCATGGGTGAATCGGAAATGTCACTGCTGGCCGAAAACTTCAACTCCATGATGGAGCGGTTGGCCGGGGCGATAAGTAAGGTCCACTCATCGCTGCATGAACTTAGAAATATTTCCGGAACCATCAGGGAGCTCTCCGAAAACGGGGTTTCTTCGGCAGCCGTACAATCCGAAGGTCTCAAACGAACGTCAACGGCGATACGGGAGATCAACCATTCCATCACGGATATCTCCGGGTCTGTCGTCACCCTCTCCAGTCTGTCATCAAGCAATACCGCTTCCATGACGGTTATGTCACAAAGCCTCGAATCAGCAACACTACATCTTGAACTTCTCGTACAATCCGTCGAAGAAGTCAGTTCATCAATAATTGAAATGGCATCGGCCGTACGTCAGATAGAAGAAAATACAGCGATCCTTGCCACAGACACCACCAAAACAGCAGCACTCGTCAGTGAGATGGACAGCGCTATTACACAGATAGGTATCCAGGCGGCTGATACATCCCGCATAGCCGAGATAGTCAGGAGCAATGCCGAGGAAGGTTGGAAGGCGGTCGATGCCACAATTTCCGGAATTAATGAGATACGGTCGTCATCAGCCATCACCTTCAGCGCCATAGAAAACCTGTCCAAAAGGGTGGCGAATATCGGCACGATCCTTTCCGTGATCGATGAGGTTGCCGAACAGACTAATCTTTTGGCTCTTAACGCCTCAATAATAGCTGCGCAGGCAGGCAAACGCGGCAAAAGCTTTTCAGTGGTCGCCGTAGAAATCAAAAATCTGGCGAAGCGGACTGGCAGCAACACCAGAGAAATATCCGAGATTATATCGGGGGTTAGAGAAGATACCGAGAGAGCGGTAAAAGCCATCGTACTTTCTGAAAAGCGCATTTCCGAAGGAAGCGCTCTATCGCAACGATCCGGAGAGGCACTTTTGAAGATTGTTGACAGCATTCAGGCAGCCAGCAGTCAGATGATGGAAATAAACACGACGGCCGTCAGTCAGGCAGAAGCAAGCAAGGCCATGCGACTGGCAATGGACCGTGTTGCCGAAATGGTGGAACAGATCGCCCACGCAACTCAGGACCAGAGTTACGGCAGTGAATTAATAACGTCGGCGGTTGAACGCATGAGAAAACTCACCCGGGAGGTTATGCATTCCATCTGCAACCATCAAAATTCGGCTTCCCAGGTTGTTAGCGCCAATGAAGAAATCAATGTCATGGTTGCCGATATTTGCGAGGCTTCCGTACTCCAGTCTGCCAGCGCCGAACGAATCGGTGAATCATTAAAAGATTTCGAAGAATCAACAGATCTACACGTCACCTCAATCATGGTCATGGACGAAGTCCTGGTTAAACTTGCCCGGCAGATCGATGTCCTTCAAAAAGAAATGGAGCGGTTCAAAGCATAACTACTCGGGGTGTTGGCTCTGAATCGTCCAGGATTGATCCGCGGGGTCAAACACCAGCTCATAGAGCGCCTCACCATCGGTTACCGCATAATGGAGAAACTGCCGCCCGCCGACCCAATTCTGCCAGTGATACGTTGCCTCTGTAATCCGGTGCTGTCGGCGGTTAAGTTCGAACCAGACCGGTTTCGCCTTCTTGCCCGGTTCAAAAAGCACCGCTATACGAACCGCCTTCCCGGAGTTCATTCGCAGTTCCTGACGATCCGCAACAACTTTCCGGCAATAACGGTTTCCCCCTCGCCATCCTTTATAATAATAGGCTGCAAAGTCGAGTTCTCCGGCTGCAAACGAATCCGGCCTGCCTCGCGATAGAAACGCTTCAGAGTTGCTTCACCATCAACTACAGCCACGATGATTTCACCATTTTCGGCGATCGGTTGGGGACGGATCAGTGCCAGATCTCCATCAAGAATATGGGCGTCAATCATGCTGTCACCTTTCACCCGCAGAAAATAACAGCCTTCTCCACGAAGCCAGCCGGGATCGACGGAGCAATACCCGAGAAGATCCTCAATGGCCGGTTCAGGAACTCCCGCCCTGACCGTACCGATAACCGGCACCTGCACGGATGAGAGCGGCCGGTTGGCGAGCATAATCCCTCGCGAGCCGCCTCGCCGACTGATATACCCTTTTCTTTCAAGCGCTTCGAGATGGGCAATCGCTGTAGCGGTCCCTTTGGTACCGATATGGTCAGAGATCTCGCGTAAAGTAGGTGGGCAGCCCGCTCTGTCAAGGTACCCAATGATTACGTCCAGTACGTGCTGCTGTCGCTCTGTCAAAGGCTGCATGCAGACTCCATAGATGTCAAATAACATACTATGTCAAATAATAGCTATATCGCGTCCACGCGTCAAGCAGATAAATTTTTCCCGAATGTGTCCATAATCCAGCGTGCAATGCTTCGCTTGCCACCGGGTGACATTGGCAGAGCATCCTCATGAAACCAGTCCGCTTCTACCACTTCCACGCCGTCAGGCAGAACTTCACCTCCAACATAGTCAGCCAGGAAGCCAATCATCTGCTGGCTGGGAAAGGGCCAGCACTGGCTCCCCACATAACGGATATTGGTCACTTCTATCCCCGCTTCTTCACGTACCTCTCGCTGAACACACTCTTCCAGGGATTCACCAAAATCGAGGAAGCCGGCTACCAGACTGAAGCGCCCCGGAGCCCAGGCAGCGTTGCGGATCAGCAGCAGCTCGCTACCGCGCCTGACCAGTACAATGATGCAAGGGTGAATGTGGGGGAAATGTTCATCGCCACACGTCTGGCAGCGTTTACCCCAGCTACCGGCAATTCTGGCCAGTTCGCCGCCACAGTGTGAACAGTAGCGACTGCGGCGCTCCCAATGCAGTATCTGTGCGGCCCGACCGGCTATGGTCGCACGAATATTATCCAGTTGGATGTCCGGCCCCTGAAACGGCAGTGCTTCATACCCATCAGGCAGTACAGCATCCATAGCAATCCGTACTGCACGCAGCGGCTTTCCTTGCCACAATCCGATCTTCAATGACTCCGTTTCCGGAATAATGCCCATGGGCAACGGTCCAACGGGAAGGTATTTTTGCTCCACCCCCGTGGGCACCAGAAGCAAGGAGCCCTGTAGAATAGCCCAAAATCCGGAAGTATGGTCAGGTTCCTGTTCAGGAGGGAGCGGCGTAAACAAGTCGCGGATAAGAGTTGAATTAAATGGTAAAGAGTTCGACATCGTGAGTATCCTCATGTGACTGTATCCGGTTAATACGGGGACATCGAAACTATCATATATCATAGGTAAATAATATACGTGGGTGATCTGTTAAAATTCAATTCAACAGCGATAACATCTTTACCAATGCTGGCTTTAATGCTATTACACAAAAAAGTTTTCTCATCGTTATTGTTTATTTTTTTTATAGACAGAGGGGTCTGACACATGTGCTATCGACACTTCATTCTTTTTATTCTCATGTTTTTTTGTTTTGCAACGCCTTCACAAGCTGAAGATGAATATACCATACGCACCGATCCTGTAACAAAAGAGCGTTATTTTATCTTCAAGTCACCCAAGGGTGATGTTCGCTTCAATCATGAACAGCATCAAGCGAGAATGAAGGCAGAATCCTGCCTCCCCTGCCACAAGACCAGGACACCAACCAAAGGACATACGATGACGCGATTTGATGAACGGGTTGCTCACTACTTTTGTAAGGGGTGTCACCGGGAAAAAGGTCGTGGCCCTACCGAGTGCCATGAATGTCATAACGGGAAAAAGTAGTCCTGTACAATGATTGACAATCTATGACAGCACCTATTTACCCGGTTCGGTTTTTATTTATTGTATTGCTGGCGACTCAGTTTTCTGCATGTGCAACCCACCAACGCGCCTATACTCCACGGGATCAAAACATCTCCTCCCGGCAAAAACCGTACACCGTTGCCGGCAAGCGATATGAACCGCTTTCCAGTCATGAAGGCTTTATACAGGAAGGTCTTGCCAGCAGTTATGGTCTGGATTTCCATGGTCGCAAAACCAGTAGCGGTGAAACGTTTGACATGAACGCAATGACAGCTGCCCACAAGACACTGCCGCTTGGTGTCTATGTAAATGTCAGACATAAACGTACCGGCAGAGAAATCATTGTACGAATTAATGATCGTGGCCCGTTTGTGAACGAACGTATTATTGACCTGTCAGAGGGAGCAGCGCGCAAACTGGAGATGACTCAGGAAGGGTTGGCCGCAGTCAGGATAACCGCACTCGGATATAAAATTGATCAACCGGGTGAACAGACCACGTACCGCGCCCCGCTCAGTTATGATACTGGAAGCTTTGCACTTCAAATTGGTGCGTTTAAAAACAGGGAGAACGCGTATCGCTATGCGGATGAACTGAAAGGGAAATACGGTTCAACAGATGTACAGGAAGCAATGGTGAAAGGCAGTATGTTTTATCGGGTTCGTTTAGGACGTTATTCATCCCTGCGTGCAGCGCAATCAGCCCAGGAATCGTTTGAGCGGAAAGGATTTCCCGGCAACTTTGTGGTTGCCGTTGATTAGTCGTTACTACACTTGCTCAGCTTATCAGGACTGACAGTTCAACGCAGGGATCGCCGCCGCAATTTTGTTACAATCCATAACAACCGCCGCAGGTATAAACAGATCAATTTCGTTTCGCTCACAACCGGTCAGATAGTGGACAAGATCCTGAAACAGGAGTAACTCCCTGGCAAACAACTCCGTAAAACTAAAGCGCAGACCGGGGAGATTTCGAGGATCACTTTCGGTAAAATTCAGGGTACACCACTCGTCAAATAACTCTTCTCCGGAAACATCAATCAACGGAATACCATTCAAACGACAGGTCATCGGTCGATTTTCATAGATCAGGCACCCCCCGGTCTCTGAAAGCAGCAGGCAGGGCGTTTCATCATCTTCCGGCATAAGCGCATCCCAATCATTTTCAGGAATGCTGTTCAACAGCCATGGTTCGGCAAACGCAGGATTAACACGTGATAGAGACTCCAGACGTCGTGATGCAGTCTGTACCAGATCTGTTTTTTGTAATTCTGGTAATGCATCAAAGCCGCGTTTGAGATAGAATGAATCCAGCAAAGTAATATCAAAGAGCCCGCGACAACATTCTGAACAGCCGTTATGACATGCAATCAGCTCCGGATGCAGCTCAAGACAACGCCGAAACCATCCATCCACCTCACTCAATAATTTTCCGTAATGATCAAGTAACGTGTTAATAGCGTTTGATTCATGTCCTGTTGGAATCACATATACACCATGACGGTAATTGAAATTGAACCATCAACCGTTTTGAAAGGTATCGTCACCCCTTTGCACTGCACATTAATGCTTGCCGCTTCATTCGATTCAGGAGGTTCGGAGATAGTCCGCAATTGGCCGGAAACAACCAAAGGCAGACCAAGCGCAACGCTGCCGTATTGCTCATGATATTTAGTTTTGAATACGCCGGCAATATTGTTTGCCAACTCCCCCATTGCGTCACGTATACACTCTTCATCAGCCTCTTCAACCATCAGCAACTCTTTGGCAACACATTGTGCACTCGCCCTGTCAGTGGCAATAATGATGTACCCCACACGGTCGCCGGCAATACCGACAATTCCCGTCACATCAGAATCAACCGGTTCAACTTTCTTTTCAACCTTACCGGCCAGCAGGTCAATATTCATATAACTTTTGAATGTGTCCTGAGTTGCAGACATGATGGTAAACATGATCTCTTCAAATGAAATAGCTGCCAAACGAGTACCCTCCATAAAAATGATTGTTAGTGCAGCATTCTATTTCAGAGTGAGTACAAACTCAACAAGTCCTTCAACCTGTTCTTTGTCTATCTGACTACTGAAAGCAGGCATTCCATTTGGACGCCCTTCAGATATCGATTTAGTAATATCAAGGCGCGCTTTGCCGTACTTGTATTTTGAAGCAGTTAAATCAGGCCCTACCCCACCCTTGGCGCTTTCACCATGACACGCGGCACAGAGACTTCCATACAGTTTTTTACCAACAGCAACATACGCATCAACCTTATGGTTGGCATCTCCAGCCGTTGCACCGGTGGCTTCAACCGCTTTATGCGCGATCTGCTTCTGATTATCGCGCGCTTTTTTTGCCGCATCAGCCTCAGCCTGTGAACTCCAGCCGCTGAACAGATAATACCCCATATAAATTACGCCCCATACAGCCAGCGCAGTAAAAAGAATCTGAAAGATGCCGGGAGAACTTTTTTCTTCACGATATCTAATCCCATCATACTCATGCTGTTCTGACATATATCCGCTCCTTGTAAAAAATATTAGTCATCCTCAAGCATTCTGTGTTTTGGTTCTTCAAGTTTCTGCTTCCGCTTTTTGCTCAGCGTTACAACAGCAATTGCAACCAGAATAGCCAGTAATACAGCTGTCAACAGCAGAAAAAAAAACCGTGCATCAAGCATCACTTTATATCCTTCTTGATCAATGTTACCAATTTCCATATTTTCTGTTCATCAAGAGAAGTACTGAAAGCCGGCATTCCATTGGCTACGGCCCCTTGAGAAATAATTTTATGCAGATCAGCATCCGGTTTGGAGGACCCCTTCAAAGCTGGTCCGAGAGTTCCCTGACGTTTGTCACCATGACATGACGCACAGTTCTGTTTGTAAATTGATTCCGCTTCTACTTCGACTGATTTCAGGTCAGTAAAGGGATTGTTCCGAACCGCAGGAACCTGCATTGCAGCCTCAGCCTTTTTTATCGGAATGTCAGTACCAAGCTTGCGCATATACGCAATAATTGCATCCATCTCACTTTTACCCTTAAGATCATCCAGATCAGCCTGGGTGTAGGGAAACTTGAGCAGTTTCATCTTGCGTTCGGAATACGTAGTATCAAGCGGCGCATTCAGGAACGCGTAGGACGGCATATTGGAGGCTGGGACAACCGACTGAGGATTCTCCATATGTTTGCGGTGCCATGCACCATTAGGGTCAGGAAACTTCAGACCGATTCGGGCCAAATCGGGACCGGTACGGCGCGACCCCCACAGATGGGGGCGATCATAAACGAATTCTCCGGATTTTGAGTAACCGCCACCATTGCCGTAACGTTCAACATCAGCAGCCAGAGTACGTACCGTTTGGGAATGACAGTTGTTACACCCTTCCCGCATATAGAGGTCACGCCCTTCCTGCTGCAGTGGTGTGTACGGTTTGACTTCGGCAATCTGGTCCCCGGGACCATTAATCCATTTAAACGGTGCTATCATGGTAATCGTAGTGCCGACCATAATCACGACAAAGGCCAGAATGATAAAAACAACGGGATTTTTCTCCAACATAGTATCGTCCTCGTTTGTATTGAATTTAGACTACGCCTTGGCAGTTTGTGTATCTGCACCCTTCTGGAAGGTTTTGTAGATGTTATAGATAAACAGCGCTAATCCGGCCAGATAGATAAACCCGCTTACTGCCCTTATCTTGTAATACGGGAAAATGGCAATCATGGTTTCCATGAAGCTATAGTGCAAAGTTCCATCAGGATTTGTAGCAAGCAACATGCTTCCCTGCTGAACACCAGCGATCCACATAGTGATGGAATAAATCAACTGACCGACCAGAACCAGCCAGAAATGGGTATTAGCAAGTTTGACACTGTAGATTTCCGTACCGCTCATCATGGTTGTCACATAATACGTTGCCCCGAACAGCACCATTGAAACCCAGCCCAACGTACCCATATGGACATGCCCCGGCACCCAGTCGGTGTAATGAATGAACGCGGAAAACGATTTAATTGCCTGCATCGGCCCTTGCAGGGTCTGCAATCCATAGAATGTGATGCCGACGATCATGAATTTTACCATATAGTTGTTTTTCATCTTTTCCCACTGGCCATCCATGGTCAGATAGCCGTTCATGACGGCCCCCCACGAAGGAGCAATCAGCATGATCGAGAACGCCATCGCCACCGTCTGAATCCAGTCTGGGACCGGTGTCCAGAGCAAATGGTGTGCGCCCGTCCAAAGATACATGAAGATCAGACTCCAGAAAGCAATTATTCCCATCCGGTGGCTATAGATCGGGTTACCCGTCATTTTCGGCAGAAAGTAATAAAAGATAGCCAGTGGCGGTGTAGTCAGAACCATGGCCACGGCATTATGCCCGTACCACCACTGTACGTTAGCGTCATTAGTTCCCGCAAAAGCGGAGTATGATTTGAACAAATGAAGAGGTATCCCCAGATTATTAATGACGTACAGCACCGTGACACCAACCAGAGTCGCCATAATGTACCAGAGCGAGATATACATCTGCTCTTCTTTACGCTTAAGGATCGTCATGAACACATTAATTGAGAACAGCACCCAGATGATCGCAACAATAACGGCCAACGGCCATTCCAGTTCAGCATATTCCTTGGTGCGATTGATCCCCATGGCCAGTGTTACAGCTGCAGAAGCAATTGCAACATTAAAGATCCAGAGTGTTACTCTGGCAAGTTTGGGGCTCCAGAGCGGGGTTTTGGTGAGACGTTGGGTGATATAAAAAAACATGGCAATGAAACTGCCGATGCCCCAGCCAAATATGCCGGCATTGGTGTGAATTGGTCGCAATCGACCATAGGTAAGGTACGGCGCAACATTCAATTGCGGCCAGGCCAGCTGCAGGGAAATCAGGATACCGACCAGAACCGCTATCGTCCCCCAGATGATGCTCCAGGTGATGAAACCTTTTACCGAGTCATCCACATACCGCGTTGGTGCATTCATGCTTCCGCTCCTTATGTTAAATTCTTTCGTAGTACCATGACAGCGACGTAAAATACTGAAGCAGTATATCAGACATCTTCCGGACGGCAAGGAGCAGCGGAGTAACATTAACGCCCGCCATGGCCTTTGAACCGGTTAATGCAACTTACAGGATGTTTTTAGTCTTTAATAGAGTGTAAAAGAAAAGTCAATTTAAAAGTGCGCCGGTCCTGCCGTTTTTTAAATTGACCTTCCAAAAAGCAATCTGAAATGTATGTACGTTATACGCACCTGTGTGCAAACAGGTTTATTCCCACTCAATAGTTGCCGGCGGCTTGCTGGAAATATCGTAAACAACCCGGTTGATGCCTTTCACCTCGTTGATGATGCGGCCGCTGATGCGGGCTAAATCTTCATACGGCATCGGGTACCATCCGGCGGTCATGAAATCCTTGGTTTCCACCGCCCTCAGCGCGACGACATACTCGTACGTGCGGCCGTCACCCATGACGCCGACGCTTTTAACCGGCAGGAACACCGCAAAAGCCTGGCTGATCTTGTCATAGTGTCCGGAGGCGTAAAGTTCCTCGATATATATCGCATCTGCCCGGCGCAGTATTTCGCAGTACTC
>JAYTVV010000097.1:0-3431 GCA_043743795.1 Geobacteraceae bacterium | reverse complement strand
GTTCGTCACCAACCCCAAGATCCTCAAGGAAGGCATCCAGAAAGGTATCGCCAACTCGATCCTGATCAAACTCAACCAGATCGGCACCTTGACCGAGACACTGGAAGCCATCGAAATGGCCAAGCGCGCCGGCTACACCACGGTTATCTCCCATCGTTCGGGCGAGACCGAGGATACCACCCTGGCCGACCTGGCCGTGGCCGTCAATGCTGGTCAGATTAAGACCGGATCGCTCTGCCGCACCGACCGCGTAGCCAAGTACAACCAGCTACTGCGCATCGAGGATGAACTGGACAGCACGGCGGTCTTCAAGGGACATGACGTATTCTACAACGTGAAGAAATAGTTCGTAACATACTGATTAAAAAGGCGGGGGCAACCCCGCCTTTTTTCTTGTTGAGGCCGCATCCTCAATATGAATTCGAACATCTAACGAAACTCTGGGTGTCCTATATAGGTAACTTATTACTTATATAAGGAACAAGTTCCTTATATAGGGAAACCGTATATAACCGAGTTGGGCAATAAATAGGAACAATAAATGTTTATCTTTGCCTCCGTCACATTTTGGGTATTGCTTTGGTTTGGTCGAGACGATCTCGATCCCCGATGGAGAATGGGGCTAATGTTAACGTGGGCAATTATGTTCATAGGAACTGCTTTCATTCCTGGTGGAAGTTGCATCTTTATGGCGATTATATCGATCATTGATATCGGCCTGGTATTGAAGGTTTTTGGCGGTGATATTGTTATCAGATAGTTGGGCCGAGAGACGAAGAATGAATAAAAGCGAAAAACGCATAAACGAGAGCACTGTAATTGCTGCTGCAGTTACGACTCTAGTTCTGGTTTTCTATTTCATCTCCGAGGTGGTTGGATATAACAAAATGGACTTGGGGGCGACCCCAAAAAGCTTTTCAGAGGTGCTTGGTAAGTGGCCCCGTTTTTTAAGTCTTGGAATGTTTTTCTTTGCAGGGATTTTCTGGTGGCAAGTTTCTAAGAAAGAGCCGGAGTATATGATCTGCGTGAAATGCATGGACACATCCGTTAAAGGAAAAGAGGTATCTAAGGGCTGTATAAAGTGCGGCGGGCAACGTGAAGAACTTGAAGGTTTTTTTGATCGTCATCCAGAGAAGCAAAAACAAAGGGGATGCCCAACCAATCGGCGGCAGCGGTGAACCCGCTGCGCCTCGCTACCGTTGAGGCACTAAATGAAAATGAAGAATACCATCTCAATCACAATAAGTTGTTTCCTCCTTTCAGCTGTTCCATCCGTTGCGGCTGATAGGCCTGTCCTCACGGAAAAATCATATGGGCCGGTAACATTTGGCAGCAATCTGAAGAAAATCGAAAAAAGAATCGGAGAAAAAGCAAAAGGTGAGACAGACGACAAAGGATGTGACTTCGTCAATTTCGAGAAATTTCCTGGCATCAAGTTCATGATTGAGGATGGCATCGTAACCAGAGCGGACGCCGTCTCGCCGGACATAATGAACAAGCTAGAAATCAAAAAAGGCACTTCCTTGGAGGAGGTGCAACGGCGATATCCAGCGGTTGAGATCAAGCCACACAAGTATGATCCATCAGGGCACTACTTGATTTTCAAGTCCAAAAACGGGAAACGGGCGCTTCTTTTTGAAGAGGGTGACGGCAAAGTCACCGATACGAGGGCCGGAATTGAACCGTCTGTAGAGTATGTCGAAGGTTGCCTGTAAAGCGAGAGCCTCAACCACTCGGCGGCACACGGTCTCCGCTACGCTTCGCCGGTGCGCCTCAGCCACGTTATGCCTGAAAGGAAAAATGATCATGAAACCACGAATAACTGTTATCACAATCGGGGTTGACGACTTGGAGAGATCATTGCGGTTTTATCGTGACGGGCTTTGCCTTCCAACGGAAGGTATTTTCGGAAAAGAATTCGAGTACGGTGCAGTAGCTTTCTTCGATTTGCATGCGGGTGTGAAGCTTGCAATTTGGCCACGAAAGAGTATTTCTCACGATACAAGTATTCCTGCAGCCCCCCCCAATCCAACAGAATTTACCCTAGGACACAACGTATCTTCCAAAGCAGAAGTCGATACAGTTATGGAGCAAGCAAGAAGTGCTGGCGCTACGATTGTAAAGCCGGCACAGGAAACCTTTTGGGGAGGTTATGCCGGATATTTTCAAGATCCAGATCAGCATCTGTGGGAAGTGGTATGGAATCCGCAGTTAATTCCAGAAGAATAAGGCAGAGGAATAAGGCATAACCATTGGGTGGTGCGGTGAAACCCGCACACCCTCAATCCCGTTGGGTAAATAAATGATGATAATTGGTGATCTACCGGCCCGTTGAAGAGGAATTATATGCAAGATCATGAATCCAATCCAGATGCTGTTCAGAAAGGCATTGCGATATTCTTGTCGTTAACCGCCACAATAATAGCCTCGTTCTATTTTTCAGCTTCTGCGATTACATATACAATTTCAGGGGGGCAACCAAGTTCGTTGGGCATTGAGTATTTACTTTGCGTTCTAGCACCGATTCCTGCTGTTGCTGCATATGTATTTGGCTACTCACGGCTATTGCGTTCATCTGGTATCAATACGCGTTGTATTGGGAGTGCCGCAATTGGTCTTGTCGTTTCCTATATCATTATGACCCTCTTCGGAGGTGTTGTATCTGCACCAAATAAAATAGGGCAATACAAGATGAAATGGATGACGCTGAGCGAGGAGGGATATCTACAATCTGCACTTGAAGGTAAATTCAATGACAGGGAAATTAAGGAGCATTACCAGAAGATTGAGTTAACTGATTCTGTCATGCAGGAATTACGGTTTTTTTTATATAAATCGATACAATCATCCGGGGGTGGCTTTGCGGTTAATGTTAAACCAGAATCTTTACCTGTCCTCGTAGAGGTTTTTCAGAAAAGACCCGACTTCGTAGGTTTGCTGGCAGGTTGCCGAGAAGCGCCCTACTCCTTGAAGTTGAAGGTATCGGACTCATTAGAACCAGATGCAGTAAAATATCTTGCCAATAGCGTAGATACTCCTCCTGAAATTTTGGCTAAACTCGCTTCACACCCTTCACGGGAAATTGCTGCAAGTGCTATCGACAGACTAAAAGTGCTCAGTGAAAGAAAATAGCTGAAAGAGCTTTGTAGTAAATGGTGGGGAAGACAGCGCTCCCAAAAAAGCTAAACCCCAACAAGGCTTACGACCTGCCCTAAAACCCGGCAGGTCAACTCCATGTCCGTTCGCTCAGGAATTTATAAATTAACGCTGCACACACAGGATTGACACGAACAAACCATTGACGTATGCTTTTATTAAAAGTATACGTCAATTGTATTTGGAGGTTACCATGCAAACCAAGCTCACTCTTCGCCTTGAGGATCAATTGATAGAACAAGCAAAATCTTACGCAGCACAAGCGGGGAAATCTG
>JAYTVV010000096.1:0-38597 GCA_043743795.1 Geobacteraceae bacterium | reverse complement strand
TGTTGAGGAGCTGAGGACGAGCCAACGAAGAAGACGCTTTGATTTGGAATTGGAATTATATGGAGTTACTGTCATGTCCCAGCAATCAGCGTCATCACCGGGGAAAAAATCTCGCAGCCGCCACAGCAATGTCCGTTCAGGACAAAAAAGCCCTTGGACCAGCTTCACCCGTCAGTCACAACGACAACGCAGACAACTGGTTGTCTGCGTTGTCGTTGTGCTGATTGCCTTCATACTCGGCTTCTATTTTCTAGGTCCGAGTTTTTCAACAAATTGATGTCCGTTTCACCGGAATTACGTGTTGATGTGACGGTGGATAATTTTCACAACTCTTTAAAAGGAGGAAATTGTATGCGAACCATTCAAAAAACGCTAACCGCTGCAGCAGCTTTATCGCTGTGTGCTTCTCTGACCACTCAGGCTGCCGGCAGCCCTGTATCAAAGCAACAGCCTGTCGCTGCACCGGTATCCGCACCCGCCATACCGCCGCCTGCCGTAAAATCGGCAGCTCCAAAAAGCGAGAAACCCTCCGATGTGCCTCTGTCTGCTCTGGAACGCTTCCGCACCTATACCGGTCAACGAACTCCGGCGGCATTGTGCGAACTGTTCAATGCTCCGGCGTCTGCAGGGTTTCGTCAGCAGCCGGAGGTGGTTATAAGTAACGGCGCACTAACAGTCAGCATAACGGCGGCGCTTCCTGCCAGCGACAACGCCGCTCCCAACATCGCTTTTAACGGTGCACGCCTGATGTCGTATGAGCGGGGCAGCAAGGATAAATGGCTGATTGATGCACTGCCTGATACAGGTGTTATGAAAGCCGAAATGATTGTTCTGTCAAATAACACTGCATTAGAATTCCCGCTCGCAGTGGCACCGCCGCTCCCTGTCGGAACCGACCTCAGCGAAAAAGCGTTTACGGCCTTTTTGGGAGGAAGCACTCCTGCAGGAAAGCCTGTACTTGACCTGAACGGCGACGGTCGGCGCGACTACCAGGATGATTATATCTTTGCCGCCAATTACCTGGTCAACAAACGTTCCGCAAGCAGCACCGCCGTAGGCGCTGAAGAACCCCGGGTTATGCAGCGGTGGGAACAACAGCAAACTGCTCCTGCCGCACCGTACCCTGACTCCCAGGCTGCAGGGACAACCCGTTCGGCTGACCCGGCAACTCCGGCAGCTCCCGGCAGCGAGCAGGTTTCGCCGTCGGCAGGCGGTGGATGGTATAACAATACGCCTGCTCCTTCTGCCGCGCCGGCAGCTGCTTCGGGCAACAACAACTCAAATAATACCGGTAGTGCTGACACCAACGGTACAAGCACCACTGCTGGTAACAACAATGGCACCAGTAACGGCACCAATCAAAACACCAGCAACCCGACTCCGGAATCAGGCACGATGACGACTCTCACGTCACCGTCCGGAAAAACAGTAACGTTTATTGGCAGCGACAGGAACAACCTGAACAAAAGAAACCTGGATGCCAAAGAACGAACCAATAACCTTAATCAAACGCCGAAATAGCACGGAGTTAGTGACGTCTCACACGGCCAGCGATGGCTGGCGATATGTCTCAAAATGATACTGTTTGCGCGCAGTAATATGCAACACACTGAAATATAAGAGATGTTATGCATAAAAATATCGGTATGATTTTTGTAGTACACGGAAACTGATTGATTCGTGCAGCACGGTGTACCGCTTGTACGGCGCTTGTCGTCTCGGGCACCTCACTACCCTGAAGGAGAGTTTCATGACCCGAATCCACCGGACCATCCGGATGGTACTGCTGTCTACCATCCTGCTACTGACGACAACAACCGTATTTGCTGAAGAACTGAAATACAAACGTTCGATTGAAAACTATAATATACCCGATGTGACCCTGATCAACCAGAATGGTGCCCGGATCAAGCTCAAGAACCTGATTGCTGCCGACAAACCGGTGGTAATCGACTTTATCTACGGTACCTGTACCACCATCTGTCCGGTACTCTCGGCCGGCTACTCGAACCTGCAGCAGAAGCTTGGCCAGAACAGTGCCAACGTCCAGCTGATCTCCATTTCCATTGACCCTGAAAACGACACACCCAAGGTCATGAAAGAATATCTCAAACGCTACCGTGCCAAGGCGGGCTGGGACTTTCTGACCGGCAGCCGGTCTGACATCGACAAAGTTATGCACGCCTTTGATGCGTACATTCCCAACAAGATGTATCACTATCCGCTCAACCTGATTCGCAACCCCAAAGACGGCAAATGGGTCCGGATCTTCGGCCTGACCAGCACGTCAGAATTTATGAACGAGTATAAAAAAGTCGGCGGCATTTGATACGGCATACAATCAGTACTACCCATTATTCGAAGGAGTTGAGATGCGATTTAAACTACTGATGAGCATAACCGGAGTGTTATGCATGGCTGCACAGGTGCAGGCCGGCGACCAGCAAACAGTTGTAACCCCTAAAGAAAAAACAAGCTATGCGGTCGGGGTTGACCTGATCAGAAATTTCAAGCGCCAGGCCATTGATGCCGACCTTGCTGCCGTTATCAAAGGTATGCAGGATGAGAATGCTGGAAAAAAACTGCTGATGACTGATCCGGAAATTCGTAAAATTCTGACAGACTACCAGCTCGAACTTAAGAGTAAGCAGGCTCTGCTCAGGCAGCAGACCGCAGAAAAGAATGCCCGGGAAGGTGCCGAGTTTCTTGCTGCAAACAAGGTAAAGAAGGATGTCATCACCCTTGACAGCGGCCTGCAATACAAAGTTATAAAGGCCGGTACCGGCAAAAAAGCGACGGATAGTGACGGGGTGACCTGTCGCTATCGCGGCACACTGCTTGACGGTACCGAATTTGACAATTCCGAAAGCATGGGATACCCCGTAACGTTCTACGTTAAAGATAGCGTTATTGATGGATGGAAAGAGGCTCTCAAGCTGATGCCGGCCGGATCAAAATGGCAGATATTCGTGCCTTCTTCACTTGGATATGGTGAAAAAGGAGCCGGACGGGACATTGCACCTAATGCCACGCTCATTTATGAAATTGAGCTGATTGCCGTCAACCCGCAACCGATAGTGCACGAAAAAAAGGATTAGCATGATAAACGACAGAACTATTCTCACAGAATCGCGGTTACCGACCGCCCTGCTGCTGATCATGATTTCTCTGTTTCTCTTCAGTGTATCGGTATGGTGCGCGGAACAACCGGTTCCAGCCGGCATTGACGCCCGGACTCTGCAATTGGGAGAAAAAATGTACCGTGAGGGATTACTCCCCTCCGGTGAACCGATGACGGCACTCATCAGAGGAGATGTCAAAGTGCCGGGCAATGCCTTCAGCTGTGTCAGCTGCCACCTGCGGAGCGGCATCGGTTCGGTCGAAGGTCAGATCCTTTCACCGCCGACCAATGGCCTGAAACTTTTCAAGCCCTATTATCAGTATCCGCCGCCACAGGACGAAAAGTATGGCAGAGTAAAAAAAGGTATGTGGGATGGCCCGACGAGCACACCGATCTACCGCCCGGCCTATACGGATGAAACCCTTGCCGAAGCAATACGTGACGGGGCTGATCCGGCCGGGAGAGAGCTTAATTCCGCCATGCCTCGCTATGAGCTTGACGACGAAAATATGAAGATCCTCATTGCCTACCTGAAAACACTTTCGGCCGAGGTATCACCTGGCGTTGATAAAAACTATACCTCAATCCGCTTTGCCACGGTAATTGCCGGAGATGTTCCGGCTGATGACCGCAAGGAAATGATGGCGATTCTGGAAGGTATCATGACCCATCATAATCGTCAGGGGCAGATCAGAAACAGGTATCAGAATATGGGGACGGAGATGAAACCGGCCTCCTTCAATTATCCACGATTCTCTGTCACCCCGTGGCAGCTCAGCGGTCCGGCCAGTACCTGGGGGGCACAGCTGGAGGAATATTACCGCAAAGAGCCGGTGTTTGCCCTGTTGGGCGGCATATCGTCCGGCGAGTGGCAGCCGGTCCATACGTTTTGCGAGCAGAATAAAATCCCGTGTCTTCTGCCGATTACCGATGTGCCGGTAATTTCAGATACGGATTACTATACCCTTTATTTCAGTAAGGGTATTTATCAGGAAGGGGAGAGCGCGGCTCGATTTCTCGGTTTGAATTCGGACCCGGCTGACGATAACCGAATACTCCAGGTTGTCGAAGATTCAGCGCGGGGCCGTGCCCTGGCTACCGGCTTTCAGGACGCCTGGAAAGAACTGGGGCGCACCGTTCCTGAAACGATTCACCTCGCTCCCGGTGAAGCCATCAGCTCCGGAAAACTCCGTAACCTGAACGATCAGAAACACCCGGCCGCCATCCTGCTCTGGACTTCTTCCGGCACAGTGCCGGCTCTCGAAGCACTGGCCCTGGACAAAGATGCTCCCCGTATGGTCTATCTTTCTACAGGCCTGCTGCAGCAGGATGTTATGAAAATTCCGGAAAAAGCACGAAGCATCGTCTATATCAGTTATCCTTACCGGATTGATGCCGAGTCTGATTTTTTCACCTATGATGCCAAGAGCTGGATGAAGCAGCGTAACATACCAATCAGCGCCACGCGCATCTCGACCCGGCTTTATTCTCTGACCAATGTTCTCCTTGAACCCTTCAAGGTCGTCAAGCGTGACTTCAATCCGGCAGGACTTGGTGCAGGCAAGGTTATCATGGAAGAACAGTTTGAGACGCTGATGCACGTCAAACGCAACTATTACCGTGATTATCTGTTTGACGTCATCGGCATGTTCGGCGACCGGCCCAGTATCGATTTTGAACGACTCAGTTTCGGCCCCGGACAGCGCTACATGTCGAAGGGGTGCTTTATCGTCCAACTCTCTGACGGTCCTCAACCAAAGCTGATCAAAAAAAGCGACTGGGTAATTTACTAACTCCCGGTCCCTCTCTATCTCGTTGTATCACCTGGCCACGTATCCGAAAAGATACGTGGCCATTTTTTGTGTACCGGCCGCCGGTCCGGTGTGAGACGTATTCTCATTGTGAGACGTATAGCGAAAGGTAACTATTTTGTAACATGAAGTAACTATAAGCTTTTTTTAAACATGCCGATTGGCATGGATATTGTTACTAAAGCTAATTCAAACTGTAAATATCAGATTATTATGTTGAGGTTATATTTGTATGAATACTGATGTTGGTTGCGAAAGCATAACGGCTCCTGTTTCAGGGGCCAATCCCAAAAGGAGGTTCACTATGAGAACCCAAAGTAGTACGGCCAAGAGGCTGCTCAAGCTCATCACCGGCATCGCGATGATGAGCTTGACTGCTGCTTCAACGGTGTTTGCGGCTCCGCCAAACACCGAGTTTCTGCCGACGTTTCAGGTAGAAACATTGACCCCGGCATCCCAGGCAAATTTTGCCTGGAAAAACGTAGCTCCCAATGCACTGGCGAGTTACTACACCTATCAGCCGATGACGACCGCTGATGCCGCCCTGGTGGGTTTCCCCACTTCTGCTGCTATCTCGGTAACGAATCCGCATGGTCACATTTGCGGCAGACTTCCTGCTGATGCCACCAGTACAGCTGATTGCTACATCATCACCGTACGTGAGATTATTCAGCCAATGTCGTTGGAATTTCTCAAAATTCCAACTGTCAACCCCGTCCTCGCCGGTGCAAATCTTTTTCCCGGTCCCGGCCTGATTAAGGCCGATGGTCTTACTCCTTTTGTCGACCAGTCAAGTTTTCCCAATCTGGTTGCCACTGCAGGCGGAATGACCAAAGCCTGGGGTTACGGCTCCGGCGGTGTCGGTTGGAGGCCATACGGCGCACTCGGCCCGATCATTACCGGTAGCGCTCCGGCGACATTCGCACAAACCCCGATCTCTACACTCACAAGCGCGGGAAGTAACGCATTCGGCGACCCGGCTGCCACCGGTATCTGGCACTTCCCGGCTCCGACTATCAAGGGCACAACAAATCGTCCGGTCTATGTCCAGTGGCTGAACGAACTGCCTAACTCCAAGCCGGTTGGCCATGATCCTACGGTTGACTGCGGCGATAATGCCCCGTTCTGCTATCCCTACAATCGTATCGTAACTCACGTTCACGGCGCCCATGTCGGTCCTGAGAGCGATGGTCTGGCTGTTTCCTGGTATACTCCTAACTATGCTCTCGTTGGTGAAGGCGCCTTCTTGTCATCCAACTATGCAATGAGCACTAATATCAAGAGCCCTCCGGTTCCTATTCACTATTACCCCATGTCTCAGGAAGCCGGTACCATCTGGTATCATGATCATGCGGTCGGCACCACCCACAACAACACCAATATGGGTATGGCCGGCTTCTTCCCGGTTACTGATCCAATCGAAAAAGCCCTGCAGACAGCAGTGGCCCCGGCAAAACCTGTTCTTCCTTCCGGCGATGTCTACGAGATCGGTCTGGCTCTGCAGGACCGTCATTTTGGTGTCAATGGCCAGATGGTTTTCCCGGAAGCCGCCACCTACGACAAAAACGATCCTAACTGCGTTTTTGATGCCAACAACAATGCGCTGCCGGCTACCTGCAAGCGTCTTAACTGGATGAAAAGAATCGGTACTGTTACCGCTACCGATCCCAATCCGGCTGTACATCTGGTACCGTATGTTGCCGGTGCCCCGGAGCTTACCGTTGGTAATCCTTCCTACGCGCTCAACTTCCCAGCAGGTCCTATTGATCCGGTTACCAACCTGCCGGGTGCCTGCAAGGTCAACCTGACCAACACATTTGAAGGTGTTGCCGGCGTTGATCCTGTGACCGGTGCACGTGTGCCGTTTACCCAGTGTGCACCATTCCCCGCAACCAGCGCCACACTCGAGTACTTCGGTAACATGCCGGTTGTTAACGGTACAACCTATGCTGTTATGGATGTAGAACCAACCGTGTACCGTATGCGTCTTATTGGCGGTAACGATTCACGTACCTGGATTGCCCAGATGGTTAAGCAGGGTGCAATTCCTTCCATGGTTACCTGTGGTGATGGTCTTGCTCCAGCCGGTTGCGCAGTGTATAGCGCTTCTCAAATCGTTCCGTTCTACCAGGTTGGTTCAGAGCAGGGCCTGCTGACCAGCATGGTTAAACGTAATGAGCTCGACCTGATGGACGGTGAGCGTCTTGATGTACTTGTTGACTTTACCGGACTTGGCGGAACAACCGTCACAATGAAAAACCTTGGTGATGATGCTCCCTACTCCGGTCGTTTTGATTTTGACGGCGTAAATCCACTGACTGGCGATATGCTTCGTCAGCCAACATCAGTCCTGATTCCTGAAATCATGAAATTCCGCGTTAAAGCTTACGTCGCTCCTGCCGTTGCTCCTGTCAGTGCACTGGCTCCTGTTAACGGTAAAGCTCTGAAGGCAGCATATCCTGTATTAACTCCAGGTTCGACCCGTACAATCGCACTGATCGAGATCACCGACCAGTATGGACGTACCATGCCGACCGTTGATTCCCGCGGATACATTCCTCCTGGTATCCGTACCACTGAAGTTATTCCGTTTGGTGCAACCGAGCAATGGGACATCGTCAACACCACTGTTGATGCACACCCGATGCATATCCACCTGGTTGCGTTCGAAACCATTAACCGTCAGGCTTTTACTGTTGCTACCGGTTTCCGGGCTGGCTACAACAACACCTTTGGTGCTGAACTTACCAATAACACTACTACCGCAGCACGTCAGGCAAGTATTTTCACACCATCACAGTACGTTAATGCTCTGGGTTCAGTTGCAGTGCCTGCCACCGCCTATGAACTTGGCCTGAAGGACACGATTCAGTGCCCTCCAGGGTATGTAACCCGCGTTAAGGCTACCTATGACATCGTTGGCGACTACGTATGGCATTGCCACATCCTGTCACACGAAGAGCATGACATGATGCGTCCGTTCCGCGTCACCAACGCAGTAGCACTTCCAGCACCGGCATCCGTAACAGTTACCGGTCCTATCAATGGTGTTGCAACGGTCACAATTCCGGCTCCGGCAATTGTGCCTCCAGCCATGCAGTATGTTGTCCAGTACAAACAAACTACTGCTACGTTCTGGGAAACCAATAATCAGAAAACAGCAGTTCAGACCGTGCCTGTTCACTTACTCGGCCCGGGAACGTACCAGTTCCGCGCACAGTACATTGAGCCTGCAATTCAGAATGTTCATGCCAACACTGCTCCTGACAGCCCTTGGACAGCAGCTGTCGCTAATGCGGTCTTCAGCGGTGTAGCCATCTCCACAACCAGCCCCTTGACGCCGTATGTCATGGGTTCCGGTGCATTCCCTTCCGTGCAGTTCACTGCAACAGGTGGTGTGCCATTCGCTGCACCTGCTGCACCGTACACATGGACCTGGGCAGCTGTTGCACCTAATACGCTTCCTGCTGGTCTCACGTTCGTAAACGGTCTCCTGGCCGGTACACCTACGTTGGCAGGCGTCTACAACTTCAACGTTACCGCATGTGATTCACCTGATCTTGTCTCACCGATTCCAATCTGTGATACACAGGCGTTCTCTCTGACAGTTCAGGTTCCATCTGCAATCACATTCACCCCTGCCAATTCTGTTCTGGCACCGTTCGTGACCGGATCTGCTCTTTCCACATCTGTTGCCATTACACCTGCAGGCGGCGTTGGCGCAAAAACATGCGTTGCTTCTGCCGGCACATCCGTTGTACCAGGTGTAATCAACACGCTGCCCACAGGTCTCACTCTGAGCCCTGCCTGCGTATTGAGCGGACTGCCTACAGTGGTTGGTAACTACAGCTTCAAAGTAACAGCAACAGATACACCGATCGCACCGGCAGTAGCCAGCACCGGATTTATCGTGTACACCATGTCGGTAACCAATCCGGCTGCGCTTGCACTCTCACCGGTCAGCTATACGCTGCCTTCCTACACATTGGGAACAGCCTATACTCCTGTTACCTTTACAGCAGCAGGCGGAAATGGTGCATTCACCTATGCCGTAACACCAGCGCTTGGTACAGGACTGCCTACAGGTTCTATCCTAAATGCTACTACGGGTGCCTTGAGCGCACCGACAACAGCCGGTTCCTATGTGTTTGAAATTAGGGCAACCGACAGTTCCGTTCCGACCGCAGGCTCCGTTCGTCAGCTGTACGCAATGACGGTAAATCCTGCTACAGCAATTACCATTACCACCCCTGTCAGTACAACTCTGGCAACTGGTACGGTAGGTGCTGCAATTACACCAGTAACATTCACTGCAGCTGGTGGTATTGGTGCATTAACCATTAACGGAACAGTTCTTCCTGCCGGTTCCGGTCTGACCTTTACCGCAGGCGTGTTGTCCGGTACTCCTACGACTGCTGGTACATATACCATCACCGTAACGGGATCGGATGCTGCGTTATCTACAGCAGTTGCTAAAGTTTATAGTATGGTTGTTAGTCCTGCTGGTCCTGTGATTCCGGTTGCACCAACTTTGGTTGGACCTATGGTGAGTACACCTGCGTTATCACCTACCTACACCTGGAATGCTGTTGCAGGAGCTACTGACTATGAATTGTTCACCAGCGTCAATGGAGTAACGAACACATATACTCCATACACTGCAGCAGTCAATTGTGTTGGTGCAACTTGTTCAGCGACGCCCGCAACTGTACTTGCACTAAATAATAGTGTCTACTGGATAGTAAGAGCTAAAAACTCGGCAGGCACAAGCCCGTGGAGTTCATCTGCTACATTTGTTATCGGCAGTCCTCTGGCAGCACCGGCAGCACCCGTACTGACAAGCCCTACTGGTGCCGGTGTCGTTCAGCCAGCCTCCTTCACCTGGCCGGCTGTTGCAACTGCTACGGGCTATGATCTGTTCACGAGCATTGGAGCAGTTCCTGTCCAGACTCTGACACCCAATGTTGCAGCAGTTTGCACAGTGACTACTTGTACATTTGCCGTGCCGGCACAACCTGCATTAACACCCGTATATTGGACCGTAAGAGCCAAGAATACTGCAGGAATTAGCGGTTGGGCAACTGGATTGAGTTTTGTAACTCAGTAATAGAAAGTACTATCAGTTAAGACTTGAAGCTTGGTATGTTCAAGTGTGTATAAAAGAATCCCCCGGGGAAGTTCCCTGGGGGATTCTTTATATCTGTTGCGCCCGGCATGGCGCGTGGGGCGTATGTAAGCCCCATCGAATCAGCCGTGGTTGCTGATTTGTGACTTGGAGTGACCTCCTCCCAGTAAACTAGTCCGTCTTAAATTAGAGATTTCCGGCAGTGGGGCAATCCTGAAAGGCTCTTCACCGCTTTCCGCCAGTTCCCAATCAATCATTAACTCTTTCCTATGGATTTCACGCCCTAATAGTTAGGGGGCTTTTTAAGTTAAGAACCATGAGTTTCAGCTTCCTTGGATTATTGAAGAAGAAACCACCATTAATTCAAAAGAACTGCGGCAAGCGTTCTAAAAATAATTCTTATATCTGTAATCAAGCTTTGTTCACATAGATAGCGCTTGTAATACTCAATTTTCAGCGGCAGAATTTCATCGAGGTATTTCTGCTCTGGGTTATCGGAAGATGTTAGTAAAGCATTTTCATCTTTGAACTCAAGCGAGGCATAGTCAGTAATTCCCGGTTGTACGGACAGAATTAACGAGTAATCGTCGGGAAAGGCCGCAACATATTTAGGCACCTCGGGTCGTGGCCCCACTAGACTCATGTCCCCGATTATTACATTTATAAGCTGTGGTAATTCATCAATTTTATATTTTCTCAAGAAGACACCAACGGAGGTAATTCTTGGATCATCACCGCTGCTGACCTGCGGCCCGCGTTTTTCTGCGTCAGTAACCATGGTTCGGAATTTAAATATATTGAAGAGTTTGCCGTGACGACCGACACGTGTCTGCCGGAAGAAAATCGGACCAGTGGAGTTAATCTTTATAGCCAGTGCAATCACAACAAAACAAGGTGCCAATGGAATAAGGCCAAGTACGGAAAAGAAAACATCAAACAAACGCTTTACCATTAAGAAAGTACCTCGCGCACTGCCTGAATTACCCTCTGCTGATCATTAACTGTCATCTTTGTATACACCGGCAAACTTACCGATTGTTCAAAAAGTTGCTGGGAATGGGGGAACTGCTCCGGCTTGAGGGCATAGAGCTCACGCCAGTAAGGATGTAGGTGCAGGGGTATGAAATGCACACTGGTACCAATTCCCTGTTCCGCCATCAGTTCGATGAAGCGGTCGCGCGTAACTGGCGCATCCTGCGTCAGACGAACCACGTACAGGTGCCAGGCGTGGGTATCGCCAGCAAGAGTATGAGGTGGCAACAACAGCGGCAAATCAAGCAGGGCCTCGTCATAGATGGCGGCCATCTCTTCACGACGGGCTTGAAACTGCCGGGCCTTTTTCAACTGGTGGATACCAAGCGATGCGGCAATATCGGTCATATTGTACTTGAAGCCGGGAGCAACAACTTCATAGAACCAGGCCGGCTTGATTGAGGTATAGCGGTCGAAGGCATCGCGGCTGATACCGTGCAGCCGCATGGTCCGGCAGCGTGCGGCGATATCAGGATCAGCCGTTACGATCATGCCCCCCTCGCCGGTCGTAATGGTCTTGGTGGCATAAAAGCTGAACACCGTAGCATCACTTCCCAAAGTCCCGATCAGTTTGCCGTTACAGGTAGTCGGCAAGGCATGTGCCGCGTCTTCAACCACCTTCAGGTTGTGTTTCTGGGCAATAGTCAGAATTGCGTCCATATCGCACGCCAGTCCGGCAAAATGAACCGGAATGATGGCCCTCGTCCGTGGGGTAATGGCCGCCTCGATACGTGTCGCATCAATGTTGAATGTGTTCGGATTAATATCCACAAAGACCGGATCGGCCCCCAGATAACGAATCACCTCTGCCGTGGCGGTAAAGGTATGGGTTGTGGTGATTACCTCGTCTCCCGGACCTATACCAATTGCCTCCAGTGCCAGGTGCAGACCGGCCGTGGCCGAATTTACGGCAACGGATTCGACACCACCGCCAATGAATACCGAAAAATCCTGTTCAAAACGCTTGGTTTTGGGCCCGGTTGTCAGCCACCCGGAGCGAAGTGAGTCGAGTACTTCATTGAATTCATCCTCGCCGATGTCCGGAAGTGCAAAGGGAAGAAAATCTTGCATAGTTAGCTCCTGATATTCTCTTCAAAGATCATATGTATCCTTAGCGGTAAGCTCCCAGAAGCCTGATCTCGGCGTGCCGTTCCGAACCAACACACCCTTGATCTTTAGCCTGGTCAAGTATTCTTTCACCGTATCTCGTTTAATTCCCATTTTTTGTGCCAAACCGGAGGTACTTATCTTTGGCTCTAAACGCAACAGCTTCAATAATTTCAACTCAAGCTCGGTGAGTTCTGCATCAATCGCTTCATTGATTGGGGGGGTGATTGGGGGGGTGATTGGGGGGGATAAACGCAACTCAACCTTGAAAAAATCCCCCATCTCTTCCACGGCAAGCACAACTTCAGGATAACTCTTTAAATACTCCCTGATTCTGACATAGCCCGTGCCATAACGCTCAATATCACCGGTCAGATAAAACATCTCCGCCAATAATCGATTACGCAGCGACGAGACATAGTCATCGCGTTTCAGGTCAGCGATACGAATTTTGCCGTATAGCCTGCCCGGATTGGATATGGTGATCCTGTCATCAAAAACTTTTATTATGACATCAGAAGGGCTTTTGTAATCACGATGAACCACCGCATTCAACACCAACTCACGCAGCGCTTCAAGCGGGTATTGCCACCTTTCATGGCGTTCGCGGCTCCCGTCAAATGAATACGACAGGTTAATATGCTTTTTGATGTAGGTAAGCGCCTCATCAACAGCTACAAACAAGGGCGATGTGATGACATTATCATCGATAATGGTTGCCTCAGACTTGAAACGTCCAACACGTATGGTAAAGTCGGGATCACCGAAGAGCAGCTGCGCAGCAATCGTAGCTTTACCTTCTCGCACCAACTTCAGTTTTGTCAGATTGGTCAACAGGTCATCCTGCAGAGTAATCCGTGCACGTTGCTGTATTCGCAGAAAAAACTGCTTAATCAGGCGCTCATCCAAAGAAGCGATCGTCTCTCGTGATGGGTATGAATCGTACGAAACAGACAGGGATTGCTGCTGTAAATCAACGATCTCTTCAAGCGTCATGATGTGATTACTGTTATGAACACGTTTGAAATAACGGTTCTTGTATGAAACCGGCTTGATGGGGAATTCGCTGACTTCGAATATAAGAATGATTTTACCATCCCGGTCTTCGACCCGCACCTTGGGGATGATCTGGGGATAGGTTGAAATTTTGATTTCGTTGAGATAGCGCTGGATTGTTTCCGTACCAATATCGATGCCACAGACAGTACCGGTGTCATTAATACCAATAATAAGCGAACCACCATCAGTGTTGGAAAAAGCCGTCAAGGTTATGATGGCTTCCTTGCCGAAGCTCTTTTTATATTCCACCCTCTGTGATTCGCTCAAAGTGTAATCCAGTATTCATTCATCCGGCGCCCCTCGGGTGTAACGTAGTGGCGCTCGATGGTAAAACCGAGCTTTTCGTAAAAGCTATTCACCGCAGCATTGTTGTCACGGTCAGTGGTAAGAAATACCCGTTTGCATCCCCGCTTGCGTGCCTCATCGAGAAACATATGAACCAGCATTTTTCCGGCCCCCGTGCCTTGTAACTCAGGAAGCACCCCAATGGAAAACAGACCGGCAACGTCATCTCCGACTGGATTACCACCAGGATGAAACAAACCACGGGCTATCCTGCTGACGGTAGATGGCTTGCGAACAACAGCATTTACGGAAGCCAAGGCAAATTTCAGCCAGCCTCGCTTGAGCAACCTTGAATAGAATCCGCGAGGGTTGGACGTTCCAGCCACAAAACCGGCCGGGCTACCGGAATCATTCAGGTATACGAATGCGATTCCTTCCGGAGCCGTGCAAACACCTGAGTAATACAACGCGAGGAAGCGGGGACCTAGAAAAGAAAGGAAAAAATCGGGGAAACTGGCGAGGTGTGCTGCAACAACCAGTTTCAGATCACCTTGAGTCATAGTACGTATCATAAGCTCTCACATCGATGGCTGGAGACTGACTCCATAATAACCTCTGAAAGTTGTTTAACCCCTTGGGACTTGGAAAAATGCAGCAAACCATATTCCTTCCCAAGTTGTCCCAATCTTTCAAGCTCACTTTTTGGCAATCCAGCTACCTCTCGCATCTTGTCAACCAACCAGGACAGATCCTCTGGCTCACCAACCCATCCGCATTTCGCCTGCCTGATTACTTGTGCCGTGTCGCTGTCAAGATCGACTGTTGCAATAACCGGCTTGGAGGAGAACATGTAAGCCGGCAATTTGGATGGGATGGAACTCCGCCCAGCCCCTTGTTTAAGCGGCAACATAAAGACATGAGCCATGCTCTGCAAAATAGGTACATTGGCAGCGTCAGGGTCGGTAATGAAATGGACGTTAGCAACGTTAAGTTTCTTAGCCTGTTTCATGCAGGCAGCTTTTTCTGACCCTTCTCCAACAATCAGCAATTGTGCAGAATCGATACTGGCTTCGTAGAATGACTGGATCAGAAAACCGACTCCTGCAACCGGCCCGATATTGCCAAGATAAAGAAACGTGAACAGGTTTTCCGGCATACCGTAGCGGCGACAGACATCCATCCGAGCTGGCGACGATTCATACATACCCTCATCCTGCCAGGTGGGAATCGTAACAACACGATTCGGGGGTATCCCGCGGCTTTCCAAATATGTCCGGCGCATGCTTTCAGAAATTACTACTACCGTTCGGGCGATTTGCGCAATCCAGGCATCCAGCATCGTCAAAGGTACGGATATGCATTTTCGAAATATAGCCGGTAGTTTGTTTATCAAAGACTCCGGGTAAATATCCATGATCTGCAATACTACAGGAATCTTATTTCGACTTGCATACCGCATAATAAGGGCTTGTGCCAGAAGTGGCCATGCATTGACATACATCACATCGGGTTTCAATCGACCATTCGTGGCAAGATACTGACAAACATGTCTGCCGAAACTCCAACTTTCTCGTAACCTAGGAATCAGGCGTGATGCTGATGCAGTAAAAGATGGAAGTCGAACAACCTTTATCCCTTCTTCATTAGTTTCAAACATGAAATTAGATTTGTTATTTTGGATGTAGTCTTCATTCAGCGATCGTGAAGGTTGCGGACACAAAACGGTAACGGACTGCACAAGTTTCACAAGATGTTTTGCCAAATCATTTGTCATTTGTGCCGAGACAACCGGCTCTGGAAGATAGACGGCACTAACAATGGTTATACGTTGCACAAAAAAAACTCCTATTTATGCTATCCGCACAATGATTTTTTAAACTGTCTGAGTACTATGTCATCAGCAATTTTAACTTCAGATTTCTTCTAAAAGGATGTCAAATTGTAGACTTTTTTCCCCACACTGTCCGGTTCACATATTCGGTGTAACTAAGAATGATACGCAATATTTTTTTCGAAACATTATCCACGTCATAATCCTGAACGAGCCTGAATGTACGCTGGGCTGTTGCATGATGGGCTGTTACAATTTCAATTGATTCGAGAACTCGGTCGGCTTGCAGTCCGCACATGATCAGGGTCCCCTCGTCCATACCTTCCGGCCGTTCATGGGCCTGACGGATGGTCACTGCCGGAAAATTCAGAATGGAAGACTCCTCAGTAATGGTACCGCTGTCCGAAATGACACATTTGGCATGCATCTGCAGTTTCACATACTCAAAAAAACCGAGCGGCTTTAAAAAACGAATCCGTTGGTCCAAGAACTCATCCCCCCTGTACTCCAGTTTTTTCCTTGTCCTGGGATGGGTTGAAAAGATAATGGGGCAGTCGTACTTCTCGGCAATGGCATTCAGAGTAGCAAGAAGGTTAGAGAAGTTTTCCCCGTTGTCCACGTTCTCTTCCCTGTGGGCGCTCACGACAAAGTACTTTCCTGCCTTCACCTGAAGTTGATCCAAGATTTCGGTGGCTTCAATTTGAGGGAGATAGCAGCCGAGCACCTCCTTCATGGGTGAGCCGGTTTTCATAACCGTTTCCGGCCGCACCCCTTCCGCAAGCAGGTAACGACGGGCATGCTCCGTATAGGTCAGGTTGATGTCGCTGAGATGGTCGACAATCTTGCGGTTGATCTCCTCGGGCACCCGCAGATCGAAACAGCGATTTCCCGCCTCCATGTGGAAGATCGGAATCTTACGCCGCTTGGCGGAGATGGCGGAAAGGCAACTGTTGGTATCCCCAAGGAAAAGTACGGCGTCCGGTTGCTCCTCTGCCATCACCGCATCAGCATTGGCAATAACGTTGCCTATCGTCTGGGCAACAGATTCGCCTACCGCGTCGAGAAAATGGTCGGGCTTTCTAATCCCCAGTTGCTGAAAAAAAATCTCATTCAATTCATAATCAAAATTTTGACCGGAATGAACCAGAATGTGCCTAGTGTGCCGGTCGAGTTCATGAATGACCCGGCTAAGCTTGATGATCTCAGGCCGGGTGCCAACTATTGTCATGACTTTTAGTGACATAATTTTTCTTCCTTATCCTTAAAGCTGGGATTTCAATTCTTTAATCATCGTTTCCCAGGTTGGCGGCGTATAGTCGAATTCCTTGCGAAACCGTGTGGAGTCGAGGCTGCGATCGCAGTGAAATACTTCATCGGGGACAATCTCAATGGTCTGACCGAGCTTTTCTCGAAACAGCAGAAGCAAATTGTACTTGTTGATTGGATCGCTGGACACCTGATATACGCCAGACGCTTCGGAATACTTCAGGAGCAGCATTTCGATAATCCTGCTCATTTCAAGAGTGGTAAAGCCGGTATATATGGCATTCCCGAATCCTTTCACGGTTCCGGACTGGGCCAGAAACCATTCCAGAAGGCTCTTGTTTCGGGACAATTCACGGCCGATAATGGACGTACGCAAAGTCAGGCAATTACTGTCATGCACTTCTCCCAGATACTTGCTTTTGCCGTACAAATCCTCGGCGTCGGACGGGTCACTCTCCAGATAATTACCCTTTTTGCCGGAAAAAACGCAGTCCGTACTCAGGTGAACCAATCGGGCGCCGGACGCCTTGCAGAGGACAGCCAAGCGATGCGGCAGCAGGGAGTTTATTTCCAGGCTGGGAATGCTTTCCTTGGCGGTCGGGCGCTGTTTGACGATGCCCACGGCATTGATGACCGCCTGGGGACGAAAATCCGCCATAACTTCCGTTAGCCTGTCAAGTGATCGGACGTCAATTCCGGCGTATGAGTTGGCAGCTGTGAAGAGACCGTACTGGCGGTAAGCGTCCAGATCCTGTCGAAGGGTGACTTTTGTTTCGTGGTGAGGAGCAAAGGATTTCAGGAGCTGGTGCCCCAGCATGCCGTCACCGCCGAGAATTAAGATGCGCACCCGACACCTCCTTGAAGCTCTTGCTTAATAAAGTCAAGTTCTAACAGCTTTTCCTTAATCTCAGTAATTGTCAGCCGCTGTGTGTTGTGAGAATTGTAATCCTCTATTGCGGAAATCTTCTCCTCCCCTTCTGTAAAGTATTTACCATAATTCAGGTCACGATCGTCCGGAACTATACGGTAATATCCTCCCAAGTCCTGAGCCTTAACCAACTCTTCGCGGGTAAGGAGAGTCTCATAGAGCTTTTCCCCGTGGCGGGTACCAATTACCTTGATTTTATTGTTGGCATTGAATAGTTCTTTTACAGCGATAGCCAAGTCTATGATAGTAGAGGCTGGAGCCTTCTGGACGAAGATATCCCCCTGCTTTGCATGGTTAAATGCATAGATGACCAAGTCCACAGCGTCATCTAACGACATGAGAAATCGAGTCATGTTCGGGTCTGTTATAGTCAGTGGCAAACCTTCCCGGATCTGCTTGACGAACAGGGGGATAACAGAGCCACGAGAGGCCATGACATTGCCGTAGCGGGTTCCGCAGAGCTTAGTGGCTTGCTCGGTCACCATGCGCGATTTGGCCACCATCAGCTTTTCCATCATTGCCTTGGATATACCCATGGCATTGATCGGATAAACCGCCTTGTCAGTACTCAAGACAATCACCCGTTTAACATCGTTGGCAATAGCAGCATTAAGAACGTTTTCAGCACCCAGTACATTTGTCCGCACCGCTTCCATGGGATAAAATTCACAGGATGGAACCTGTTTCAACGCAGCAGCATGAAAGACATAGTCAACGCCGCGCATGGCAAACTTGAGGCTATCGTAATTGCGGATATCGCCGATGTAGAACTTCACCTTATCGTTCTTCAACTCTATTCGCATGTCTTCCTGTTTCTTTTCATCCCGACTAAATACTCTGATTTCTTTTATATCGGTGTTGAGAAATCGACGAAGAACCGCATTGCCGAAAGATCCGGTGCCCCCTGTTATTAAAAGTGTTTTACCCGTAAACATGTCAACCTCCACATTTATTTTTTGCACTTTAAACGCACCATTTGTCGCGTAGGTAATTATCCTGAAATTACATTGAGCATAAATACTCTCTCAAAGTATGATTCATCACTTTTTAACAGCTGATAATATAATTTTATGAATATTTTCGGCAGTTTTATCAGAATTATGCTTCAAATCAGCTACTTTCAGACCTTTTGTGGCATATTGTGTTCTCATTTCGCTGTTTATCATTACTTTTTTTAGTGCCTGCTTTATCTTGGATTTATTATCAGACATAACTGTTACACCAAGATCATATTCTGCAAGATATTGCATGGAAGAAACATCTTCCGGACCAACTGCAAATATGCACCTTCCAGAAGCCAGGTACTCAGGTATTTTTGTTGAAAGCGAAAGCCTGGTAATATGTCTGTTTTTTCTATCAAAAGCTTCAACATGAACCAGTACATCAGAGCTTACTTTAACAGCATTTAGTTCATCGGTGTTTATAGATCCTTTAAAACAACTAAAAGGAGGTCTGTTCAAATGCAGTAATTCTCTTTCTCCTGGCTCAACTAATGAGTATATCGATAACTCAACATTGAATCCTTCTTCACTGTGAAGTTCTTCAAAACATTCTGCGATTAATGCAAGAATTTTCCATCTATTCAGAACCAAATTGCCTGCATAGACAAACTGGATTTTATCGTTTTTAGAAATATATTTGGGTAAGTCCGGACTGTAAATAGAATTCTGTGCAACTAAATAATTACCTCCAAAGCGCAACTTATATTCTCTGGCCATCTTTTCACTGGATGCAACTAAATAATCTGAATACAATACAGCCCATTTAAATGCCCTCAACAACCTAAAATGTTGAATCCAGAAAAAAGGATTTAAAGAATAATAACCGGTAACATAATCATCAGTAATGTGCATGACCAAAGGTATATTTCTGCTCTGACATATCCACTTAGTTAGTGAATATGCGAATAAGCCGCTTGAAGATTGAAAATAAACTACCTGAGGATTAAATTCATCTATAAATCGTATCAGTGCAGGTGTTTTGAATCCGCCAATATCCCACAGAATGTCTCTCAATAATCTGAAAACAGGTGATAAATTCTTTCTTACTAGTTTAAGTACTGAACTATTTGTTATTTTGCCTTTAAAACTGATTATTTTAGGCACATCTTGGCTAATAACTCTTCTTCCTTGGATATGTTTATTCAATAAGGCTCTTTTTAAAATATCGATATCGTGTAGTTGAAAAAATTTATTACAAAATGAAAAATCTGGTACATCCGAAGTTAAATACAGCTGCGCTATATTTTCATAGTCCCAATGCTTAAAAAAAGCAGACAATGTTTTTCCATTGCTCTGAGTATCGGATAAAGCGTTGTGAGAAACAATTAAAACTCTGGGGTAATTGTTAATTGTATTTGTTTTCATAGCACTCTTTCATTGTTAATCTATCAACTTAAATGTAGCCGTAAGCAAGCTTCCTCCGACAGACACGTGGTAAACTCAGGAGAAACTATTGGCTTTTGTTACTTTTCCAAGCATTGCATGAATCTATAACCGTTTGCTTGAATTTTTTACGCTGCCGGAACCCCTCATTTTTTTCGATAACAATTTCTCGCGCACATTTCACTGTCGATTGCCGCAAATCTTTATCCGTAATGAGTTTGCTCAATACTGTTCTCAATACTTCAGGATTTTCGTCACCAACAGTTATTCCGGCCCCCGTATCAGATAGGCACCTCATGGAGGCCACCTCACCGGGGCCATAGGCAAAGATGCACGTGCCCGCCATCATGTATTGGGTAATCTTTGTTGAAACTGAGTATTTTGTGTATTCGCGAATTGCTTTATCGAAACATTCCACATGCACCAATACGTCGGATTCCCGCTGAATCTCTAAAACCTGATCGTAGGATGCGGTGCCCATTATTCTCATGACCGGTTCAAGGGTCAGGGCGGTGCGATATTTCTCTATGTGGTCGGGGAATGAATAAATCAGCAATTCCCCCCGAATGCCGGTGGCATTGAGGTAAAGCAGTGCTTCTCCGATTGCACGCAACGAACGCCAGCGTTCCGGTTCGAGACTCCCGATAAAGGCGAAACGTACAACACCATCATTGTTTGTTTTTTGATCAATACAGGCCGCTTCACTATAATTGACAAGATTCATGAAGGTTTCGAAGTGCCCCCCATAACGCCTTGTGTATTCTTCATTCATTGCATCACAATTTGTGATGACTATCGGAGAGCGTTTCAAACATTCATTAAACCAATGCTGCATACTGCGCCTGTGCCAGATTCGGAGTAGAGGGTCATCACGATACTGGGTGGTGATCCAGTCGTCGGTAAAATAAGGGACGATGGGGATATTTCTCCATTGCGACACCTTGACCACTGTTCGCAATATAGTTGGGGGAGATATAAGTGAAAAAATCACGTCCGGTTGAAAGTAATCTATCCAATCCCTTAATGGGGCAGATAGCAGGGATGGGAGCCTGAAAATAGTCTCTCCAATCAAAAGGCGCAACTTCAGGGGAAGGACGCTGAGTTGCCTTTCAATTGCATGACGACTGTCATACTCCGGGTCATGCTGTCCAGAACTAAAATATTCATATATTTTTTCAGGTATGGGTAAATCGGCCAAAGGTGCTTTTCCGACAAGTCCCTTCAAAATATCCCACTTCTTCAATATCCAATAATGGTTACAGACATCAAATTCCGGCCTTGTATTTGAATAGTCAATTTGCGCCAATCGATTACTCGGCCATCCCTGGAACAAATTGGACTTTACAATTCCACTGTTAGTTGTCCGACTGAATGGCATAGCATCAATCACAAGAACTTTCGGATATTCAGAGTGTTCCAGCACTGTCACTTCTCCATTGTGTTAAAACAACATATCGTTTCCTGGTCAGAATCCAGCACACTAACAGCACGAAAAAAGGATTCGCCGTGCCGGAAAAAGCAAGTACCTGGTTATTGGCAGGAAAATAAAATAACATTATAATCAGCAAGGCAAATAATGCTACGGCAAATGGGTTGTTTTTTCTTAATACATCCAGCCATACCATGGCAAAAAGCCTGCCTATCAGAAATACGACCACAATTGTCCCGGGAAACGATACGTCGGAGGCAATCCAAGTATAAAAACTGTGCCATTGGTTAAAGCGGTCCCAGCCATACTTTTCGATTCTTGCCGGATACGTCTTATTTGATACAACCCCCTCTCCAACAAAGTGTTGTACGAGTCCGGTCAAATAATAGGAATTCCCGACTCCGTAACTGAAAACAAAAGGCTCCTCCAGGGCAAGCGAAAGTGCATAATAGCCTTGCACCAAGTAGGATGTAAACATGGCAACGGCCGCTTGGCCTTCAGACGGCAATAGACTGACTATCCAGTTATCTCTGTTAATCCCAATTTTAGCGGCATCATCATAGGTAGGTATTGACGCATGGCCCCTGCCGGACATTCCGAGTGAAAAAAAACCAAACAATAAAACCAGCCCAAGCGAAACGGTAACTAACAGCTTGAAGATTCTGGCAGGTCGTATATCAGCAATTAATTCGGGGCTCCTTGCAATCAAAAGCCACGGCAATAAAAGCACAAAATCGGCAATTCCCTTGTTTGTGCCGATAGCAACCCACGACAACAAGTCTGCAACAACAATAAAAACAAAAATCCAGCGCATAACGCGAGTCAATCTGTTCCAATAAACGACACCAAGTGGAAATAACAGCCATAAAACCGGACTGATCAGCAGAGCGATATAACCCCAAAAAGGAGTTTTCTCCAATTCTGAAAAAGCAGCAGCCCGAGACAGATAATTAGTACCGGGATCCAGAAAACCTCTGGCAATAGCGTCTAGAACATCGGACAGATTAAGTGTCGCTAAATTCATGCGCAGCATGAAATTCGGGACAATCCAGGCAAGATTCAGCATGAGGCTGATCTTTATCATGCTGTCAATTCGCCATGTCCCATAATAGCCGCTCTGATTAAAGTTCAGCCCGGTTCTATATCCAAACCATAGTGCAAATTGCGCACAGAATAAAAAAAGATACAAGGATAACGGATCGGGTACCGGCCAGGTCCAGGGGCCAAAAGCAAACACTATTACCGTGATCGTCAAATAGCATTGAAAAAACCATATTGGAAACATAACTACCTTACGCGTCAACAACGGTGAGGCCATCGACTCAGGTAGTATATTATCTGAATTTATCTGTTTTGACATGCTAACTCTTTGCAAACCTATTGGATATCATGGCCTTGATGAACTGTTGGCACTGGAGTACAGTCTGGAGAGGAAGAGCTTTAGAAAATATCATCAAAATTGTAAACAGCAACGTTAACGATAAACCAAGTTTAATTGACGAAATTAAAACAGGTAGCCGCCCGATTTCCACAGGAAATATGACCGCAAGCCATCTAGCCGTTAATACACAAGCCGCGATTATAAGCAAAGTCTTTACTGCCTTCAGTGTAGCGGATAGTGGCATTTTAGTTTGCTTATGAAGGAGTATCACAAAAATTATGGATGATACAACCCAGCTCGCCGCTGATGAAGCAACTGTTCCCATAGCTCCGATTAGCGGTACAAGAGTTATTTTGAGAATAATATTAAGAATCAATCCAATAACGATGTATGTTGTTTCTATTTTGACGATTCCCATTCCCTTGCAGACTGAAGAACCAGCACCTGTCAATAATACTGCCACAGTGTAGCCGAAGAGAAGCAGATACAGAATCAGACCGACTTCAGGAATAGGTCTTCCTATCCACAGGACTACTAGGCGATCATACATACCTGCAATAAGAACGACTATCAGTCCGACCAGAAAAGACGTCATCGTAATTACATCATTGTAAAGCCTGTGAATGCCCACATGATCATTATTTGAATACAGTGCTCCCGAAGCTGCAATAGTTGGAACATAAAAAAATGTGCATATTATCAAAACGAGTCCCGCCAATCTTGCAGCAATTCCATAATAGCCCGCCCAAGCAGGTGACGCTACGGATGAGAGTATAATTTTATCGGTTTGATCTCTGAGTGCCAATGACAAAGCCCCCAAAAACATGAATCCGGCATAAGGAGCGACCTTGATCAAAACAGATCTGCTTGGAAGTCGGGGAATAAGACTGAATGGCCCGACTATTCGTAGTGCGATAACGTACAATCCCGCAGCTGAAATCAGAAAACCCGCTACAAAGCCGATGAGCAGGCTCCAAAACCCTAACCCCAGCACAAGACAAACGATAACCAGCAGATTGTTGACTATGGTAGCGACAGCTAGCGTAAGCGTTGTTGCTCCGGCGCGCTGAAAACCGCCGATGACTGAACCCAGAATTTCACTGGTGCTGCCAAGCAACATCAATCCGACGATACATGGAAGTATCCTTGCGGCATCAAGGGCAAACTCGGGAGGTACCTTAAAAAGATCAACGAGAAAATATCTGCCGAACCAGGCTGCGGGGGTAATTACGACGAATAGAACAATCGAAAGGCATACTCCCATTCGTATATACTGGCGCACGCTCTCGATATCTTTTGAACCATATGCATTTGAAACAAGCCACAGCAGCGTTCCGCTGATCGTACCCTGGAAAATGTTCGTCAAAAATGAGACGGCAATAATGGATTCCCATGTACCGTAACCCGAAAACCCAAGTTTTCCTACTACAATGGGGATACTAACAAAAGCTACTAAAGAGGTTAAAAGGCGACTAATAAAAATGCCTACACTGTTTTTCAGCAAATTGCGCCGTGATCCAATTTCAAGAGAACTCAAAATCTGATTCTTTCGTAAAATACGTTGGATTTTTAATACTGTTCAACCCTGCAAATAAAGAATAGTTCAAAATTATCAAGCCGATTATAAATTATTATTTTTCAATAGAATACAAAAAAAGTTTTTAAGATTCATATAAAAAAATAAGTATCCCCCGGCGGAGCCGGGGCATTACGATTGATGGCCCCTCGAAGGGGCCTATTCACAACCGACTAAATCAAAGTTAAATGTGGAAAATGCAACATCTAGAAATACTCCAAGATCTGTCGAACTTAGGGTACCCCACCAGAGGTGTGAGTTTACATGCTGAAAACTATCACAATTCTGCTCAATTTCATAGCGATTGGTTTTAAATAATGTTCATGGACACTTAATGTGACGAGGTAAACTAAAAAACAAAGCATCCCCCGGAAATCAAATCCGGGGGATGCTTTTACATAGCCTGAGCTATTTTTGCACAATCCTTACTAAACTTTACTTTATTCTATTGAGTTATAAAGGTTAAAGCTGTTGACCAGGCACTAGTACCGGCAACATTTTTAGCTCTAACAATCCAGTAGACATCGGTAAAAGCTGGTTGTGTTGCCATGGTAACGGTACATGTAGTCACCGTGCATATAGCGCCACTGGTGTACGGTGTAAGGTTCTGAACTGGGACTGCTCCAATGCTTGTGAATACCTCGTAATCTGTTGCATTTGCAACTGCTGGCCACGTGAGGACTGCTGGCTGAGCAATGCCTGCCCCAGATGGTCCAGTCAGAGTCGGTGCAACCGGAATAACTGCTGTACTGACCGTAAATGTAAACGATGCACTCCATGGACTGGTTCCGGCAACATTCTTGGCCCTGACAATCCAGTAGACATTATCACCATTGACAAGTGCCGGTGCTTGAGTAACGGAACAAACACCCGCTACGCAATTAGCTGCTGCGTTGACCGGAGTAATCGACTGCGTAACCCCACCGTTTATACTTGTGAACACATCATAATCAGTTGCACCAGCAACGGCACTCCAAGTGTAGACCGGAGTTGTAGAAGCTAACGTACCAGATGGTCCAGTCAGAGTTGGTGCAACCGGAACAACTGGTGTACTGACCATAAATGTAAACGATGCACTCCATGGACTGGTTCCGGCAACATTCTTGGCCCTGACAATCCAGTACACATTATCACCATTGACAAGTGCCGGTGCTTGAGTAACTGAGCAAACACCCGCTACGCAATTAGCTGCAGCAGTGACAGGAGTATACAACTGGGTCGCGCCAACACTGGTGAACACATCATAATCAGTTGCACCAGCAACAGCGTTCCAAGTATAGACAGGATTCGCCGTTGTCACAACTCCTAAAGGCCCAACCAATGTCGGTGCACTCGGCGGCGAAACCACCGTCACTGTAACCACTGCTGAAGTCGCACTAACCCCATTGCTATCAATTGCCTTAGCAGTCAGATTATGCGTACCAGCGGCGGCATTAGTCCAGCTGTATGCGAATGGTGAAGCTGTATTCGTATTTAACAGTACACCATTATCATAAAACTCAACTTTAGAAATTGTCAGGCCGGTTGTCGCTGTTGCAGTTGCTGCAAGCGGGATAGCAACACCCTGAACAAACGTTGCTGCATTTGCCGGTGCTGTCATTGAAACAACCGGCGGAATCAGTGTACCTATTGTCACTTTAATAACATTTGAGCGTGGTGAATCACCGGCTGCATTGTATGCAATTACGCGATAATAGTACGTTTTGCCAGGAACCACCGTTGTGTCTGTGTAGCTGGTGACGTTGGCTAAGATCAGTGTGTTTTGACTGGCTAAGGTTGGCGGATCATCAAAACGTTCTATCCGGAAACCAATTTCGTTAGCCTTGCTCTGAAGTGTTGTCAGTAACGCAGCGGCAGGAGTGATAGGAGTCTTATCACTCCACGTGAGAATACCGCCACCTGTTACAGTTAATGGTGATGGTGCCAGTGGTAATACACTTGTATCATTAACAATTTGTGGACGCATGAAGTCATTTTCTTCATGTCCCAGAATGTGACAATGCCATACATATTCATGATCATAGAATTGAACTGCATTGACAACAACAATAGGATTGCCCAGAGGATCGATGTTCATGAAACCTGGTCCGTCTCCAGTGAATGCACCTGCTGCATTAACGGTGCTGATAGCACCTGCCGGGAAGGCCGGGTCCATCATGCGTTGGCTTTTTGGCAGACCAAAAGGAAGCTTTGGCAATACCGGCTGGAACGCAACAACAACATCTTCCAGCGGTTTCATACGTACGGTTTCTTTCCATCCCAGCTCGTTAGCATCTGGCGGACGGATGGCGCCATCCCAGCCGACGCGGTTGATCAGCTGTACGTTATACAGGTGGAAGTGAACCGGATGGGTATCAACACCGTTGTGAGTGATTTTCCACAGTACCGGTGCGCCGTTGTCATCAAGGAATTCAGTTGGTGGATCGACATAGCCGTATGGAATTGTTGTCTGATTACGATTGTTAGTCATTGGCAGTTCGATGCCGAGTGTTGCATTCATACGACCATACGGATCCCACAGTTCCTGAATAGCTTTGGACTGGAAGGGAATTGTTACTGGTGTTGAACCTGCGACACTTTTGATTGGTGTAAAGGTGAGTGAGTTGTCAAAAATAGTGCTGTAAATATCTTTGTTCGGCTGAACATTCGGACTTGTTGATGTCGGGTAATTAGGTTGGTACGCAGATTCCGGAACGATTGGAACCGGCTGTGTTAATGCAAATGCTGCTTTAACTGCGGTATCCAGAGTTGCCATGAGTGGCGTGTCAACGTTGTTTACATCTTTATAGTGCAGTGCAGGTGCAGTTGTTGTTGTACCGACACGGAACTGCATGAAGGTGCGGGTGTTCGGTCCGTATCCCGGTGCGGTTGTGGGTGCACCACCGTTCGGGGTCTGATCAGGGCCATCGGTGAAGTAGTCGTAGCGTGAATCAAAGGCCGGCATTGGTGCCGGTGCATCGTTATACAGAATGACGGTTTTACCGGCAAAGGCGGTGAAGTCAACCAGGACGTCAGCGCGTTCTGCTGGTGCCAGAATCAACGATTTGTCGAGGATATCCAGAACTACGATGTTTCTGCGGTTGTAGTCATAGTTAACCGGTTGATTAGGGATCACAACGGGTGCAGGCAGGATTCCGCCTTCAGTACCAATTTGAACAAAGGTTGGTCCGATAAACTGCGGATCAGGTACGCCACCTTCTCTGCCGTCTGTTGGCCAGGTAGCAGGAGTGCAGCCCTTTGGTGCATATGTTGCTGTACAACGGCATTCAAGCGGCAGTGTCGGTGTTGCGGCTACACTGGTGGCGGTACAAAATTTCCACTTGGCTGCCGGAATCATGGCAACTTCAGTTCCCCATTGCTTGCCGTTGGCGTCTGTTCTGATGACGTTACCAGGGCTGGTCGGATCGGAAACATACATCTGCAGGTTTACCGGGCGGTCATTAGCACCGTTCAGAATTCTGAAACGATATCCCTTTGGCTCAACATTCATATATGGATACGCTGTGCCGTTAACCAAGGCGGTATCCATAAATCCTTCCGGTGTCAGAGTAGGCTCGTTGTTTGAACCGGCTGATGGAAGGTTCTGATACGGTCCGACAAGCTGAACCGGCGGCCAGAACCATGGGCCGTAGTCCCAGCGGCCATAAGGGTTGGCACCGTCAAGTGACAGTGGATTCTGGTTTGGTTCATAGACGTGTGGGAACCAGAGATCACCGTATGTTCCCCATTTTGGGTTAGTCCATTTGGAATCCTGTATTGCGACGTCTTTCGGTACGAAAGTCTTGTCCTGAAGAATCAGCGGGGTGCCGACATCAGGCAGCGTACCGGCGTTAATCATCGCTAGTTCGGTCGAGTCAAGCAGCAGATAGCCGGCGGCTTCACCGACGTATGCATTCAGGCGGGTAAGGCCGTACGCATGGTCATGGTACCACATCAGACGAGCGCTCTGCTGATTGGAGTAATAGTAGGTTGCAGCACCAGGACCCGGGTCAGCCATGTCCGGTACGTTGACCTGACTGACACCTTTTTTGTAACGGGTGGCAGCATCAACTGCAGGGGTAATCCACTGGTGTGGTGTGCCGTCACTGATCCATGGGGTGACACCTCCATGCAGATGCAGTTCGGCACGGTTTTGCAGGTATTTATCCAGGATGCCGGATGGTGAAACATTACCCAATGCATCGACATTCCAGCTGTCAGGCCCTACGCCGGCACCCATTGCAGTGGAATCGACCGGAATGAAAAGGTCTCCCGGGCCATTGACACCGTTACTGTGACCGAGGTTGTTGACAAATTTGATACGTACCGGAGCACCGTTGCCGTTTGTATTGGCCGGTTTGGTCGGATCGTAGGTTGTACCAATGATCAGAGGACCGAGATAACGGGCAGGGAGGTTGTTGGACATATCCCGGTAGCCGCGCAGCTTGGTTCCCAGTGAGCCGGGAACAAGATTGTTGGTGGGGCCGGGGAGGTCAGAGTGCATCTGTTGATTGAAATCGGTAACTTCGATTTCGTAGTAATCGGCCGGGTCACCCGGAACAGGGTTTGGCTTCTTTGCCGCAATCGGGATATATGCTCCCAGATTGTTTGCTCCGGCAGGGGTAAGTCCCGGCAGACTGTCGACAAATTTTCTCAGTGGTGTTCCGGAATCACTGAGAGCAGGACTGGTAGCGGTATTCCACGTACCGGCCGGACTGTTGGCGTAATAGGTGAACGTATCCCCGTTCAACCCAGTGTTAAAGGGCGCGGGCAGTTTCACCGGCGCCGCTTTTGTGCCAGGACCGGCCTGGGCGATGTTGATGCCCAGAGTAAGGGTCGCTAACACGGTGAGCCATGTTAAACCTCTTTTTTTCATGTTACCTCCGTTTTTAATGTGCTGCTGTTGACAGATACCATCGAGTGTAACTTCTGACAATAAAACTACAACTGTATCAATTCATGAGCTTTTTATACTATCTGCTCTTGCATCCGATTTTCAGCAACTGAACTGCTATTTTGCCCGCTGTTCCCGAATAAGCTGCCTGCGTGCTTCTATCGCGGCATTCAGGTCGGCGCTGCTTGGGCGTCCCTGTCTGTTGCGTTGCGGGGGTGACGAAGACGAAACTGAGGGCGGCGGGGTTTCTGTTGCAGCCATCCCCGGCTCACCTGGCGGATCGCGTGTCGGCTCAGTTGACTGCGCGCGAACGGAGGTGTTTTTCATTTCCGCTGCTGCGGCTGGATCCGGGGCTTGAGGCCGAACAGCAGGTTTTGGCGACGTCGGTACAATCGTGCCGTCACCTTCGCATACCACCTCATAGTGATCTGAAAATTCAACAACTTTACAATCATCTGCGGCGGCAAATACCGCACATGGCATCGCTAACATCCCTAAAACAAGTGCAATTTTCATCAGATTATTTTTTAACCTCAAGAAGCTCAATCTCAAATGCAAGCGTGGCACCCGGCAGAATCATATCGCCGGCACCGGCATCACCGTAGGCTATTGCAGCCGGGCAGACGAGCCTGGCTTTGCCGCCAACCTTCATTTTTTGCAACCCCTCGGTCCAGCATTTGATGACGCCATCAAGACGCAAGTCCGTCGGTTTGCCGCGTTTGTAGGAACTATCAAACTCTTTGCCGCCCGGCAATGTGCCGCGATAGTTGACCTTGACCGTATCTGTCGGCCCCGGAGTAACACCGGTCCCTTCATTGAGCGGTATGTAGACCAGACCGGAAGCGGTCTTTTCGGCACCTTTTTCTGTCCCTGCTTTTTCTAAAAAGTCTTTGTTGACACCTGCGACCTTATCGCCTTGGGCTTTACGACGAACGCGGGCAAATTCCTGAACTTTATCGTTATAGGCTGCCAGCTCAACTTCGAGTTTGTTGCCGGAAACCGCATCTGTAATTCCCTGCTTAACAATGTCGAGTTCCGCCGGCGTAAGGTTGAAAATGGAAAGTGAGCGGGAGACAACCAGACCGACTGCATAGAGTGTTTTCTGCTCATCAGTTTTAGGCACTTCTGCTGCAAAAACAGGGGTTGCAATTAAAGTCAGGAGTAGCGTTGCGATCAACATGTTCATAATGGATTTTTCCTTTGGGTGATGTGCCTTCATAAATAATTGTGTACGATTACGCTAGAGAATGCACAAAACATACCTTTTTAATATGAAAATATAACACCTTTATTTCAGTAGTTTGGACGTTTCGGTCTAACACCGATGTGTCTCAACGTGAGATACTGTCTGATTTTGAGAAGAAAAATCTCACAATGAGTCACGTTCGAGTCAATGTATTACCCAGTCGCTCTTCCTGATCAATTCCGGTTTAATTCCTTTGCTTAATTGTACAATAAAACAGCCTTTGGAGGCGTATCGCTGGCCGGGTCCAAAGCTGAGCCGTTCGTACAGCGGCACATTTTGATCCTTCATCATGCCGATGACATCAAAAAAATTGTCACGATAATAATTCCCCCGTAAATCCATCAATGCCTGAGTCAGGATCTGGGTGGTGATATAGGTTTGTCTGATACCGGTCTCATTGACGTGTTGAGAGGGCATATTTGATTTGAAAGAGTCGATGTTAAGCTTGAACTTTTCCTCGCCTTGCGGCAGCAGGTAGGGCCAGGTAATGTAGGTAAAATCACGCGCGTGTTCCGGTATGATCCATATGCCTGAATCCAGATAGCCGGATGAGACAATGACTGTTTCAGGTCTGGGTGTCAGAGTCGCAAGGATGTCCAGAGTTGCCGGTGTGCCGGGTCCATCCCACAGCATGACGACTGCCGGCTGTTCGTGTGCCAGCATCTGCTGCAAAAACTCTTTTGTGACCGGTTCTCCGGCTTTCAGCGTGATGGTTGTCGGAGCAGGATGTCCCAGATCGTGCCATGTTTTGTCAAATCCTGTTGAGAGCGCCGCTCCTTCACGTGATTCGCGTACCAGCTGCACGATCTTTCTGTCATGAATACTTTCTGCTTTGGTATTCAGGTAGCGGGCGGCACCTTCCCCTTCCTGGTAATAGCCTTTCGAGAAGTACAGGGTGTACCAGTCGGAGTCGGAGACCACCGGAAACCTGGTCTGGGGGAACAAGCTCGGGATGCGATGTGCTTCGCTGAAATCGTGAATAGGTTTCCAATCGCCGTGTGATATTCCACCCAACAATGCAAAAACAGGCTCTTTGCGATTATATTCTTCCAGTTGGTTCCGCCAGGTGTCAGGCGAACCTTTGAGGAACCAGCGTGACAGGGTCATCTTCTTGTACATTAGTTCACTGGATTCGAGCATGACTGCGGCCATTCGTTCGCTTCGTTTCTGCGTTTTGAACAGCTGGATCATGTTGTTCTTGTGGCGGACATATTGCTCAAGAGGAGCAAGCATCGCTTCATACTCATCGGGGCGTACGTCGTCGGTTATAACCGTTGCAAAGCTGAGCGTCGTATCCGATGCACCCGGTGAATGTTCTGCGGATAGTGTTTTGAGATAGGCAATGAGGAGTGCCATGTCATCATCTTTCAATTGATAACGGGGCATCACCGGATTCATATCCTGTCCGGAAGGGTTGACTCCTCCGCGCAGTGCTGTCGCCAGGGATTCATCGTTGTATGCAGGGCGCTTCTGATGGGGAGGGTAGTACTTTTCTTCGACGACGACTCTTTTATAGGCCATGCCGAAAGGTTGGAAAAGTTTGCTGCCATTAGTCGGCGGGGTAATAACGCCGCCCTCAAATGAACCAAGACCGCTGCGCAGATGGCAGCTTACACAGGAGAATGAGGTTCCAGGCACGGCAATATCGCCTTTGACAACCGCTTGCATCGGCTCTCCGGAAGGAAGTATCCCCTCACGGTAGATTCGTTCTCCCAAACGAAGGCTTTCCGCAGTGGGAGATGGGGGGGGCTGAGAGTCTGCCCGGGCAGCAGGGAGAGAGAACAGCAGGCCGCATGCAAAAACGGCGATCAACATGGTCAGGAGATGTGAGCAGGAATGTTTGATTCGTATCATAGTCCGCCTACCTTTTTGTATTCGTTCATAAATTCAGATGTGCTGGTTAAACCGAAAATACGTACCCATTTGCCATCTTTGGGGCTGCGGATCAGATTCAATGGGTAGTGATACATTTTATTGGGGATATAGGCATTAAAAGCACGCATGACTGTATCGATGTCCTCACGGCTGCCGGTCAGAAAATCCCACCCCGCCTTTGCCCGGTAGCGTTTTAAATACTCTTTCATGACCTTCGGGGTGTCATTTTCAGGATCGATGGAAATTGAAATTAATTGGACCTTGGAGCTGCCCTCACCAAGCTTGTGCTGCAGATTGGCATATCCGGCTGAAAGTACGGGACAGATTGTGGTGCAGGTGCCGTAGATGAAGTCAACCACCACCGGCTTATCCGATGTGATCAGGTTCTTGAGTTTAACCCGTGCACCGTCCTGATTTACCAGGGTGACATCGGGTATGGTGTAGCTTTCAATCGAGCGCCTGTATTTGAGCTCTTCAGCAGATGTGGGAGCAACGACTAGCGGGAGGAAAGTTAAAGTCAGTAAAATCAGCATTATCAGACGGGTAGGGGTCATTGGGATATCCTTTGAGAGATAGTTTTAATTGCAAATATCAATATCATGATTTGTGTTGGAAATAGCGAAAAAAGTGCTTCTATGAGAACATCCTGTCATAAGCTGTTTCCAATTTATGCGAGCGGCCGCTTGACATGCTCTCAAGGATAAGGGCGTCAAGAGCTGCTTTAAAATCGGCTCTTTTGACATAAAAACGGCATTGAGGGAAAACCCCTCAATGCCGTTTTTATGTTTGGTAGCGGAGGCCGGAAACGTACTAACTATGTAAGTATCTTGTATATAATAATTATTTGTAATTGAATTATTGATGTTACCCCCATATCCAGCGAAACCAACAACGTCTATAAAAATATCCTGTAATCGGCGTGAAGCACGGCTGCCAGTTTCTTGGCGTTTTCTTTGCCGATGGTGCGCTTGCCGTTTTCCATCTCGGAAAGGTGTCGTCTGGCAATGCCGGTTGCTTCGGCAAGCTGATCCTGTGTCAGCTCTTCGCGATAACGGATACCTTTTAGATAAGTGCCACGGGGATTTGTCACAAGTTCAGGTGATACCGTGGTAGCAAGGATACTGTCACCGGCTTCCACCGCTCCGGTTGTTTGTGCATATTTGCGCAAACGGCTGATTGCCACCGGGGAACCATAGAACTGAATACTTTCAGTAAGGGGCTTTTTCGTGTGTTCCAACATATTTGACCTCCACCAGCTTGATTGTTTTGTCTGTTACCTGCCACACCGCAACGTAAGTCGGCTGCCCTTTTTTCAGGTGGCAATGGTGATCGCCATTTGAAAGCTTGGAATAGTTTTTCCAATTTATGCGAGCAGGTCCGCTTGACATGATCTCAAGAATAAGGGCGTCAAGAACTGCCTTGATCCGTTCTGGAAGCTTAACCCTTTGTTTCTCAGCTTGGCGGTTGTATGTAACTGTCCATGTCATGTGTTTATTGTACCTTTATTTAGTACATTGTCAACGCAAAATATTAAGCTGGCGCATACGGTTTCAGGTCGTTACGACTGAATTTAGTATGCAGCCGTGGGAGAACGTCAAAGAACGCCCACACTCTACATACCAATGTGGCACAGTTTAGGGAACACCTATGGAAAGTGGGGATTTGAGTGTTTAGAGGAGGGGATTGGGTGATAAAAAACCCTCTAACTATCAAATAGTTAGAGGGTTGATCTTTAGGTTTTCTGGTAGCGGAGGCCGGACTCGAACCGGCATGAGGTTGCCCTCGGCAGATTTTGAGTCTGCTGTGTCTACCATTTCACCACTCCGCCAAGGGTGCTACTTATAAATCAGACGATACCGAACGTCAAGAATTATTGCCGGATTTGATATAAAAATATTTGACAATATCGCACCAGCTTTGTTAGGTTACCGAAAATTCATTTGGAGGGTAATATGAAATTATCATTACAAGCAAAAGTAGTCAGGGGATTTGTTCTGGTTGGTGCTTTGACTTCACTCGTGTGGCTGAATGGCTGCAGCAGTAGCAGCAATGCTACCGATTCTGTGACGACAGATTTATCGAATGGAAATCAAGTCTTTTCAGCTACTTTTTCAACCGTCGTTGATACTATCAAAAAGTCAACGGGCGTAGATTTAACGGGGGCACAAGCCCCTAAAACCATCATTCTTACTTGTTCTGATTCTCGTGTCCCTCCCGAGCTCGTTTTCAACAAAACATTAGGTGACCTCTTTGTTATTCGTGTTGCGGGAAATGTGCTTGATAAAGATCAACTTGCCAGTATTGAGTACGCTGTAGAACACAAATGGGCCAACAAAATTATACTTCTTGGCCATACAAAATGTGGTGCTGTTAAGGAAGCAACTCAGGTGTGGAAAGACAATAAGACCGGTTTTACTCCGGCAACAACCGGAAAAATGGTAAATCTTGAAAATCTTATCGGCAAAATTTACCCAAGCGTAAAAAAAGCAAATACTCTGACACACTATACCAGCATGTCAGCACCAAATGCGAACCTCTGGGAAGCTTCTATTGATGAAAATACAAATGAAATGTACGTGCAATTGATGGAAGATGAAATTATTAAAGAGGCGATTGCTGATTCAGCAAATGTTTTAAAGAGCGTGATTAAGGCAAAATATGATGTGACGACAGGCAAGGTATCCTTTTTGTAGCGTTTGCGATGTGGCTCGATGTACTGCAAGCGTATTTAAAACAGCCGACACTTATAAAAAGTGTCGGCTGTTTACGTTCTTGATACGTATTCACCACGCTTATCCACCCAGATATTTGGTTAATTCCTCAGCCAACGTTGTCGGGTGCAGAAAGCGAGCGGGAATTTTATCATTTCCCAGGAAATCTTTTGACCACGCTTGCCGCCGCGTCCAGGACATTAGCTTTTCCCAACCGGACCAGGTAGAAAAATCCGTATCCTGAATGTTCGTGATCTGTTCGAGGAAGGTTTGTTCATAGCCTGCCATAGTTCTCCCTATTGATGAGTGAGCGGATCTGCGGCTCGACTCAGTAACGTATTCCGGATATTGGTTACGTATACTGGTATCTGATTCAGTGAGGTGTCAGTTCAGCAAGCAGTTCGTCGTATACTGTTAACGATTTGACGCGGGCAGCCTGCTTCCCAGTGAGGGTTTCAAAATTGTTCAACTTGCCATTAAATGCAGCGGCCTTGTTTTTTAAAGCGTTGGTATTCTCTGAAATGTAACTTTTTTCCTTTGGATCGACATCCTTGCTAAAGAGCCCCTTCGCTTTATTCCAATATTCATCGGTTCCGCTCATGTAGTGGTTGAGGCTCTCCAAAAAGGAGAGGGCACCGGAAGACAGGTCAGCAACCGTTGCAAGTTTTGCCTGGGCATCACTCATGTCTTTTAACAGTGACTTGTCTGCGAAGGTAGAAATTTCAGATACACTTTTTTGATCAACCGGCTTTGAAGGATCAATCGCTTCAACCATGGCGACAAATTTTTGTGATGTAACAAGGTAGGAATTAATTGCAACTGAAGCGTTGTTGAGAGCAACTGTAAATTGAGCGGCAAATTTGGTGAATATTGAGGCTTGCCCGGCGTAGGGGACGGGAAGCATACGGCCAACAACTGCTGCGTACGAACCTGCCTTGATATATTTTGTATACCCGGCAAGATTTTGGGTCATCCAGCTGACGAAACCCTGAAAGTCAGCCATGGACTGGCGCTGCAGTTTCGTATCAGCGGCAATCCCCTTCAAGTGAAGAATTTTCTTCTGGATGAGGCGTTCCTCCGGTATGCAGCGGCGCGCTTCAAGCTCCGTAACTCTGTTGGTGAGAAGCGAGTGTTCGTGCTGGAGTTTGAGTGTCTGCTCTTCAGCCGGAGTCATCGGACCGCAGGAGTCTTCTCCGGCAATAGCGAAAACTGCGGTCGTAAGGAGGATCAGAAGAGCTGGAATGAGTGATAATGGAAACCGCTTTGTCATGTGACGTGACTCACTTTTTGTATAAGTTTGAGTTGAACCCGTTTTTATCCGCGCTGATACTCTGATAGAAACGTTGCTTTGTATTCAGGGAAGCGACCTTCTCCGATTGAGTGACGAATCTCTGCCATCATTGCCAGATAAAAATGGACATTATGGATAGCTGACAGAACTGCCGAGAGGACTTCGTTGGATACAAAGAGATGATGAAGATAAGCCCTGCTGAAATTCTGGCAGGTATAGCAGCTGCAGCTCGGGTCAATGGGGAAAAAGTCGCGTTTGTAGTTCTTGTTGGTCAGGCGGATTCTGCCGCGGCGGGTAAACAGAGTTGCACTTCTGGCATAACGGGTCGGAATGACGCAGTCAAACATATCTATGCCGCGCTCGACACTTTCCAGGATATCTTCAGGTAGTCCGACTCCCATAAGATAGCGCGGTTTGTCTTCAGGGAGGTGCGGTGTGGTAAATCCGACGATCTTCTTCAGGAGTTCCAACCCTTCACCAACGCTGACTCCGCCGATGGCGTAGCCCGGCAGGTCAAGTTTGCGCATTTCTTTCGCACACATTTCGCGCAGGTCCTCGTACACACTTCCCTGAACAATGCCGAACAGGGCTTGGCCGTTATCAACCATGGCATTTTGACATTCCTTGAGCCATCTGATTGTCTTCCACGTTGATTTTTCAGCATAGGATCTGTCGCATGGATAGGGAATACATTCGTCAAAGGCCATGATGATGTCGGCACCCAGATCCTGCTGGATTCGGGTTGCAGTAGCAGGGTCGAGATAAATTTCCGATCCGGTGATCTCATGTTTAAAAAAGACACCATCTTCAGTGATGCGTTTGTTGGGGAGGGAAAATACCTGAAATCCTCCCGAATCGGTCAGGATTGGTTTATCCCATGCCATAAACTTGTGCAGGCCGCCGGCTTTTTTCACCAGACCCTCGCCCGGCTGCAGATGCAGGTGGTAGGTGTTCGACAGAATAATCTGGGAGCCGGTCTCCTTGATTTGTGCCGGAGTAAGCGGCTTCATGGCGCCGTGAGTTGCTACCGGCATAAAAATAGGGGTCTGAATGTCACCGCGTGCAGTACTGACGATACCGAGGCGTGCCGAACAATTGGGATCTTTTTTAAGAAGCGTGAATTTCATGAAATCTCCAAAACTCCGGTTCGTATAATCAACCTGGAGTTTATTATATGATGACTTACTATCAGAATGGACACTGAAATGCAATTTGTGAGTGTCGAATGGCGGTTTGTGTCATTTAAAAATGTGAACTGTATACACAAAATGGTTGCAATTTATTATAACGATGTTTAGTATCACCGCGGTTGAAGCAGTCTCGATACATTGAGTGCGCCAGCCATTTTGATCGACGCATCCAGATAACGCTCTCAAGGAGGTTTACGAATGAAAGTTGTCTCCAGATTTTGTTGGCGCGGTCCCCCCGAAGTACAATGAGGTGCTTTCCTGAAGTCCTGCCGTATCAAAGAACATTCACATGTGTGAAAGAATAAACATTATCTGAAAAAGGAAGGAATGCTATGCAACTCACCTCGTCATCCATCGGCAGAAAGATCCTGATGGCGATCACAGGCCAGGCTATGGTTCTGTTCGCTGTCGTACATCTGCTCGGTAACAGCTCCATCTTCGGGTGGCTCAGCGGTGGTATCAACGCCTATGCCGAACACCTCCACAGTATGCCTCTGCCCGTAATCGTCGGTTTCCGGCTGGCTCTGCTTGCTATGGTTTGTGTTCACATCTGGTTCGGCATTCAGTTGACCATTGAAAATCGTGGCGGACGCCCGCAGCAGTACGCAGTCAAGTCTACCCAAAAAGCTACGTTTGCCAGTGAGAACATGATCTGGACCGGAACTCTTCTGGGTCTTTTTCTGGCATACCATCTGGCGCATTTCACCTTCCAGGTGATAAATCCTGAAACGGCCGCACTGAAGAACCTTGTGCCTCTGCACAATGAGATGGTACCCAATGTACTGGGTATGGTTGTTGCCGGCTTCAAGAATTTCTTTGTGTCATTCATTTATGCCGGTGCGATGGTCGCCCTGTTTTTGCATCTTTCACACGGCATTCAGAGCTTCTTCCAAACCATGGGATGGAGTTGTGACAAGAGTCAGCCGCTGTTAGTCAAATTCGGTACTCTGGTCGCTCTCGGTCTTTTTCTGGGTTATGTTACCATCCCGCTGACAATTTTTGCCGGCATTTTGAAAGGTTAAGGGGGTTATTGTGATACTTGATGGAAAATGTCCAACCGGACCTATTGAACAAAC
>JAYTVV010000095.1:0-23469 GCA_043743795.1 Geobacteraceae bacterium | reverse complement strand
TTCGTTGGCTCGTCCTCAGCTCCTCAACATACTGACGGGTATGCTTTCGTCGCTTCGATCCTCGCCGCCTTGAATCCATCTTTGATTTGAAATTGGTATAAGCACGGAATCAGCGAACAATGACCTTGATAAAGCGGGCGAGATAATCAACACCGGACCAGACAGTCAAAGCGGTGGCAATCCAGAGAAAAAACATTCCTACGTTATGCATGTCAACCGTCAGAAGTGTGTGTGATATGCCAAAAAACCAATTATAGTCATAATGCAGAACAAGCCCGATAATGGCAACTATCTGAAAAATAGTCTTGTATTTGCCCAAATCGCTGGCCTGAATGACAATCCCCTCACTCGAGGCTATCCCGCGCAGACCTGTTATTATGATCTCACGACCTAAAATAACCAACACCATCCAGGCAGGAACCCGATTAAACGGAAGGATCATAATCAGAGCCGCCATGACTATCAGCTTGTCAGCAATCGGATCAAGAAACTTGCCAAAAACGGTCACGATCCCCATTCTCCGGGCGAGATAACCATCAAGCCAGTCAGTGATTGATGCCAGTGAAAAAAGAGCCGCCGCCCAAAAACATGCTGAACGAGATGCCGACATGAGAAGTACCGCAAGGAGCGGGATAGCTGCAATGCGCATCATTGTAAGAATATTCGGGAGATTAAGGATCTGGTTCTGACGGCTGGTTGTCATTTTAAATACCGTTTTCCTGATATGACTTCATGTAGGAAAGAACTCTGGTAACATAGGTTCGCGTTTCGTTATAGGGCGGAATTCCGCCGTATTTAGCAACTTTATTGAGTCCGGCGTTATAGGCCGCTATGGCAAGCGAAACATCGCCTTGAAACGTATCCAGAAGAAAACGAAGATATTTCACCCCACCCTCAACATTGTCTTTCGGGTTGAAGCGATTGGCCACTTTCAGCGACTTGGCAGTACCAGGCATTAATTGCATAAGACCGCTGGCACCTTTACTTGATACTGCATTCGGATTATAGCCGGATTCAGCGTGGATTACCGCCTTTACCAGACTCGGATTAACGCCGTATCTATCTGAACAGGTCTTTATTAACTGATCAAATTCAGCGGGATTAACTGATGAGGCATATTTAAGTTTTGTTCGCAATTCTTTGTCTTTTTTGAGATCACGCATAAATACTTTAAAACGCTTGTCGGTCGGCGCGTCGGTGAAATGAACGATATCATCTTCATCAACATACCGGTAAATATCCGCACTAACAATCCGGGGAGTCGTGAGTGCAAAGAGACCTCCTGCACAGAGGCACAGTATTGTGTGGATAATAAATGACGGAAGCGTAGAAAACATACCGTCAATAATCCCAAAAGATACGGATTTGTCAAGAGATATTCTGTTTATTGTGTTTTTTATACCAGTTTGAAATTGACTTTTCATAGGTCATGTTCTACAAAGATTCTTTGCAAAAAGAGGAGATTCGAATGAACGAAAAATCTGTTACATATAAAGATTCCGGAGTTGATATTGCTGCCGGCAACAATTTTGTTAACCTGATAAAGCCGTTAGTAAAGGCGACGACACGCCCAGAGGTTCTGGCTGATATCGGTGGATTCGGCGGTTTATTTGCTCTTAACACCTCAAAATATAAAAATCCGGTTTTGGTTTCCGGAACTGATGGTGTCGGCACAAAACTGAAACTCGCTTTTCTGGCTGATCGTCACGACACCGTTGGCATTGACCTTGTGGCCATGTGTGTAAATGACATAATTGTCCAGGGTGCTGAACCGCTCTTTTTTCTTGATTACCTTGCCACCGGCAAATTACTGCCTGAAAAGGGCGCAGAAATTGTGAAAGGTATCGCTGAAGGGTGCAAACAGGCCGGCTGTGCTTTGATTGGTGGAGAAACAGCTGAAATGCCGGGCTTTTATTCTGATGGTGAATATGATGTGGCCGGGTTTACCGTTGGCGTTGTTGACCGCGATAATATTATCGACGGTTCAAGCATTTCAGTCGGTAATAAACTTATAGGCATTGCATCCAGCGGCTTACACAGTAACGGCTATTCTTTGGCGCGCACGTTGATTTTTGAGTGTTTGGGTCTCTCTATCAATGATGAATTTCCTGGCGGTAGCGGTTCGGTTGCCGATGTGTTACTGACTCCGACGCGCATTTATGTACGCTCCATTTTGAATCTGTTGAAAGACTTTTCCATAAAGGGTATTGCCCATATCACCGGCGGTGGACTGCTGGAAAATGTCCCACGGGTGCTCCCGAAAGGGTGTCAGGCCAATATTCATACTGACAGGTGGGAACGGCCGAATCTTTTCACTGTACTGCAGAAGGCTGGTAATGTTGAACGCGACGAAATGTACCGCACGTTCAATATGGGGATCGGGATGGTACTGGTGGTGGCAGAAAATCAGGTGGAAGAGATCATTGACCGTTTAAAAGGACTCGGAGAAATGGCCTGGGTCATTGGTGATATTGCGCCATGTGAATCAGGTGAAGAACGAGTCAATCTGGTAGAGGGGTAGCCATGTCTGAGAATACGCCATGCCGGTTGGCTGTACTTGTTTCGGGGAGCGGCACCAACCTTCAGGCAATCATTGACCGGATAGAATCGGGTGAAATTCAAGCCGAAATTGCGTGTGTTATCAGCAATAAAGCAGATGCCTATGCCCTTACCCGTGCCACTCGCCACGGGATCCCGGTTGTTCTTCATGAGAACAGCAAATTTTCTGACCGACATACGTACGACGCAGCAACGGTCGATATTCTACGCAGCTATAATATCAACTTAGTCATTCTGGCCGGGTTCATGAGAATACTGACAAACGTTATGGTTGATGCTTTTCCGAATGCAATTATGAACATTCACCCTGCCCTGCTTCCTTCCTTTCAGGGTCTCCACGCCCAGCAACAGGCTCTTGACTACGGCGTTCGCTACACAGGATGTACGGTACACTTTGTTGATTGCGGAACGGATACCGGACCGATTATTCTGCAATCGGTGGTATCCGTAGAACAGGACGATACTGAAGGAACTCTCTCAACCCGGATTCAGAAAGCTGAACATCAGACATTTGCTCAGGCAATCAAGTTGTTTGTAGAGGGGAAAATACAGGTTGCGGGCCGAAAAGTATTGATTTCAGAATAGCCGGATTTCGTTCAATTACAACTGTGCGATCAGACACCTGCTCACCAGAAGTACCATCTATGTGTGTCTAGCACATAGATTCCCAGTAAGACGTTAGTTATTGAATGAGCAAAGATACAGTGGGCGATGCTGCGAGTGTAGTAAAGCAGGAGATTGTAGGCAATTCCTGCCGTAATTCCGGCTAAAATAAAATCGTGCTCAAGCCCAAACAAAAGCGAAGCGATCACGAATGAGGTCCAGGTGAATGTGCCGATGGGTACGGTGGTAAATTTCTGTTTTACCATGTAACGAATAAAAAAAGAGCGCCAGAACAGCTCTTCCATAACCGGAACGACAAGCACTGCACCGACAAGCCGTATAACAATCATCGCTATCTGCGCCTCTTTTTCAAAGCGCATCGGATTAAATCCTCGCGAAGCCTCAAGTGACGTCCCCATATTTATCCACAAGACAAAGACTGCTATGCCACATACAGCTGAAACGGTGATATCCCGAAGAGAGAATAATTGACGCACTTCGATCTCGTAGTACCTGTTTCTGAACCAATAGAGGACAAAAGCTACTGAGATTGTTTTGACGGGATACAGATAATTGCACGTATGTTCCGAAATAGTGATCAATCCTTTATCGGCAAGAAACCGGCCGGCTTCTTCAAAACCGACAAATCCCATAAAAAGTACGAACGGTGCAATTCGTGGCAACATGGTGAAATTTATATTTATGGTTGTACCGGCACCTCGCATGGCATCTCTCTCTACAATCCATCTGCATAATAACTATTCACAAATGCCAGAAGCTCTTCCTGTGCCAGCTGATCCATCGCTGTTGGCGCTCCAAGTGCGCGAAAACCCTGTATTGACCACTCCATAAGAAACAACAACATGAAACAGTTGAGAGTTTCTTTCCCCAGGCCGAGAAAATGCAGGAAGGTACTCAGTTTTGAACGGGCATGGCGGCACACATCATCATGCAGCGAAAGAAACTGTCGGAATGCTGCGGAATAATCCTGAAAGCCGTTTTGCCCAACACGATATTCCAAAACTGCAGAAATAATCATCCAGAAATAATCGAAAACAGGTGCACAATCCGGAGTGGCACGCTCCCAATCAATAGCAGTCAGTTGCTCATTGTTAACGATAAAATTACCCGGCCATAAATCGTTATGCGCAAGAACAGGAACCAGTCCTTCATGTCCGGTGGTGTCCATTTCGGCAAGCATCTTTTCTGCTGCTACACCAAGTTGAACCAACTCGCGACTATGCTTGTTCAGTGCATAAAAATCATAAAACATCTTTGCATACAGAGAGCAGATTGTTTTCTTCACGCCATTAAATGAGGCGTGGTAGGTGAAAAACCAGTCATTGAGAAGATCAAGGTTGTGGATGGCTTCAAAATGTGAGGCGGAGTGGCCGGCACTGCGCAGTTTTGATCGCAGATCTTTACCGCAGAGGTATGTTTCAGGATAATAGCACGCGTTGTTTGTTTTAAGTCGTTCTCTAACGTCAGGAACGGAACCGGCGTGCTTTATATTTTTTGAAATAGAACGAACTGCTTCATATTCACGTTCCAGGCTGACGGCATAATCCGGTGAAGAAGTCGTTTTATAGACCAGCCCTGTGCCATTGATAAACGTTTCTGACCTGGTCAGCAGTAGTTTGCCGGGAGCGTTGGAGTAAAAAAGGAAATCAAGTCCTTCCAGTGCACTGTTCTCTCGTATCCGAACAGTCGTTTCATCCGGCTGTTCAACAGCAATGAACAAATGCTCTGCCCTCATAACAAGGGGAAGCAGCAGTAATAGTCTGCTCTTGATTCCGAGTGGCAGTGCCACGTGTCTGCGGGCAAAAGCCCGATAGCCGGCTGCATGGCCTGTAGAAAACAGACTGCATAGGAGACCGTCGTTGAGATACAGTATTTTCCGAACCTTTTTGTTTTTGTGTGTGAATTGTAACCTTAGTGCACAAAGGAAATAACGGATCTGCTCACCCCGTCTGAAACAAAAGACCACGTTGTTTTGCCTGGTATGGTCGTCAACGGCTTCTTGTGTCCGTATGAACGACCAGGTATCGGCATTCCGCTGGCCGGATGGATCTAGCAGCATAAGGAGATTTTTATCTATCCGGTTCATATTCATTACACTATACCGAGGCAGAAAGTCTGATTGCCGCCGTGGACAGTGCTGCTGATTCCTGCTCAGCAGACTTATCAATTATTATTCTGTAGAGAATGGCGGCAAGTACAATCTGGACATACAATTCTATCGACATTGCCGCATCAATAGATAAAATGCATACGGCGAAACCGGCAATACCTGCACACAGTCCGCTAAGCCACAGGAGTTCTTTGGTGTATTCTGATGAAACAAGCAGCATTCGACGCGCCTTCAGGCCGAGAGAAACAGCTCCACCAATGAGAAGAACAAATGGAGCTGCACCGAAAAGACCGCAATCCGAGAGCAACTGAATATAGGTGTTATGGGTAACTTTCTTATTGTCAGCTCGAAAAATTGATTCTCTGAACATATCTTCCAGATACATAAAACGGTCTTCATAGTTCATTTTTGCTTCAGGAAAGGTCAGAAAGCCGGTCCCTACCAGCGGGTTATCCGCAAAAATATACAATCCGGCCTTCCACAAGGTGATGCGATCACTGGCGGAACTTTGAAAGGCTTCATCTCCGGCCATTGTGTTCATGCGGCCGATGTATTGCTGGGTGGCAAAGGGCAATGCTGCAATTGCCAGAATGGTTACAATCCGAACTACCCTGAGAGGACTTCTGGAAAAAAAAGCAAGAACGGCAAGAGAGACAACCAGTCCGATAAGCCCCGATCGTGATTGTGTGCAGACAATAAGTGCAACCATTAGTGCCGCTATTCCCATATAGATCCAGTAATGCTTGCGTTTTTCACTCGCAAAAGCCCATGCCAGGGCAACCGGCAGAAACAGTATGAACGTAGCGGCAACTCCATTCGAATCGCCCCACGCGCTTCCGCCAAGACCTTCCAGTCGCTCATTGCCACGAAAGTGTTGATCAATCCCCCACACCGCCATAAACGCAAAACAACCGAGCAACACACTTTGAATTTTTCTGAAATCTTCAAAATTGTTGACGAGTAAGTATAACAGGGCGCATATCCCGAATCCTTTTAACAGCTCAATTACATAATAAAAGCCACGAAAAATAGGATATTGCGCCAGCACAACGGAAAGCAGAATTGCCCCCAGTAACCAGAGCATCAGCATTGTTTCCCGTCGCACCGCCCGTCCTATTCTTTCAAAATCACCCTGCAGAAACATACCGGTAAATGTGGTAACGTAATACACCATAAAGACGTAACTTCCCGTCTTGCTGCCCCAGAACAGCATCTCCGGACGGACAACAGTTGCACCGAGATAGACCATCATTCCCAGGAGAGGCCGCTTCAAAACCAATGGAACTGAGATGACTACCAGAATCAACAATATCCATTCTCTCATGATATCACCCCGCCCAATTAGATTTTGCCTGCAGTTGCTGCCGAACATAATCGTACAGACGCGTTTTTCTGATCATGCCGATACAATTTCCGTACAATGAACTTTGATAAATAGTTATAAGACGCACGGTGTCTGTTTTGTTGGCGAAATAATCTTTGTATTCCCCATCGCCTTCCAGATTAAATTGGTCGACCCCGCCACCTTCAATAAGTCGTTCAATAGTCCTGCAGAAGAGAACCCGTCCGACTGAAACGGCTCGAAAATCCTCGTCGTAGGCTGTATCAATAAGGTGATATATCCGCCCTCGTTTACATCCGAGCAAGAAGGCAACCGGAATGTTTCCAATCAGTAATACCACGAACTCTTCTCCCCCTGCCCCGCATCCTGCCTTGGTTAAGTTCCCGTAAAAACTCGATGAGGTACCCGTATTAAAATGGCTTTTTCCTGTTTTGAACTGCCAGCTTTTTTTAGCGACGTCTCCACAAAGCGCAAGGGCCCTGTCTGTTTGGGTAAAGGGAGATACTATTTCAACTGAAACATCTCCCCCCGTTTCGAGTCGTTTGTGCGCATTCTTGAGATTATTGCGAAACTTACTTGAGCGTGATTCAAGATATTCCTGATATGTTTCAGGCAGAGTAACAAGATGTTCCGTTGACACGCTGGAGTCTTCAAGGCAGTGCATAGCTCGCGACACTGCCGTTAACTCCTCCTGGAAACGGACGTGACTGACTCTCCTGAACATCGCGACATCCCATGACTGTCGAATATTCACATCAGCAAAGACAGCCTGTACGGTCCGGTCTGCTTCTGATCCGATAAGAAAATCGTCGCAACCGATTCCCCTGCCAAGTGCGTGCAGCATCCTGACCCTGAATCCGCCGAAATTTTCACTTGCAATAACAAGTGGAGCAACTGCGACGATTTTTCCGCCTGCAGAAGCTCTCTGGATATATATCAGCGCCGACTGGCCGGCATGATGAGTTTCCCAGAGCGCCGACAACCAGGCATGAGTTCTTGCGTAATTTTCCGGAAAACAGCACTCCATAAACTCATTCCATTCGTTTCGAACGGACTTAAATTCCTGGTAGCTTTGCAGACATTCCAGATGCATGGTGCTCATGGTTTCGCTCCGTGCAGACGACAGGAGGCCTGAGGCCCGTTAATTAAGTTCCTGATAAAGTGTAAGGCACCGGATGCATTAAGTTTGAAGTATGACGGATCAGAGGTCGCATCATTACCGGCCGGAACTCTACTGATAGCCATGGTGTCACCACCAGCCCAGTTAAACAGGGCATTTTCAGTTGTAAAGGCACACTCATAACCGGCTTTTCGGAGAGAACCGGGCTGATCCGGCCGGAAATCAATCAGTGGCTTTCCGTTCGGAAAACAGAATGCAGCGGCCTCCGCATTAAGCTCTTTTTCAAGAGTTTGTTTGGGAATAACAATTTCCTCAGCCCACTCTTCATCTGTCAGCCCAGTCAGAATTCGGTGCGTGGCAGTATGAACGCCGAATTCAACCAGTCCGGTTCGTTGCATAGCGTCGATCTGGCTCCAGTTGAGCAAACCAAAATCAGGTATCAGTTTCTGGCGATCCAATGGCACTGCAGCCCTGAGTGATGCCATCTGTTGCACTCTTCTTTCCAGACCGGCACGTTTCATTGTTTCTACAATAATGAGATAGGCCTCCCATAGCTGCCTGTTTTGCACCATAATACGGGCCGTCGCATCCGGGAGATCAGGATTGATTCCCTGTACAATTGATTCCTGAAGAAGAAAATACAGTTCATCAAACCAGAGAATCTCATCTGTGCCGATCAAATCCACGGTCAGAAAAATAGCCGCCGGCACGTTCAACTCATGCAGCACCGGGAAAGCAACCGAATAATTATTTTTCAGACCATCGTCAAAGGTAATTAATACCGCCTGTTCCGGCAATGGTGTACCACCCCTGATCGCTTCAATAACCTCATGCAGAGATACGGGAGCATACTGTTTTTTTAGAAACAGCAGCTGTTGTCTGAACGTTGCCAGGGGCAGTTGAGTCCAGATTGCCGGGGTATAACCGGTGGTCGTTACGCCATGATACATAACAACTAGAAGCTTTTTTCTGTTGATATGTCGAAACAGATTATCAACTCCGCACAAAGCGGCTGTTCCGGCAAGTGTACGTTTAAGATGGCGAGATATCATAATCACTCCTGCCTGCTGCGAAACCTGGTCTGGAGTCCGGTGCGGCAAGCATGCAATACAATGCCTGATACTGTTTCAAAACCGCAGCGAGATTGAATCTGCTCAGAATTTCCGCCCTGGCCGCTTTTTTCAGTTCAGCCATGGCACTGTCGTGACTCAGGCAGTACTCAAGATTGTTCGTCATGGCCTCCTGATCACAACTTGGCGACAGAAACCCGTTAATTCCATGCCTGATAACCCGGGAATTACCGCCAACATCAGTAACAACCGCTGGAACACCGCATGACTGGGCCTCCAGAAGCGAAAGCGACGTGCCTTCTGTCAGGGAAGGTAAAACAAAAATATCAAACAGAGGGTAAATCCTGTGCAGATCGTACTGCATGCCCAAAAAAGTAACCTTCCCGGCAATCCCCAGGTCCTGAGCCAATCCTTTCAGACGCTCGTCTTCTCTGCCGCTGCCAACAAAGACTACATGATAATCTTGGTGGCCTGACGCGACCAATTTGGCACATGCATTCAACAGCAGCGGATAATTTTTGACCGCTTCAAGTCGACCGACAGTACCGATGATTTTCCGGTTGGTTGGTAATCCGTAGGTGTTTTTACGATCTGCACGTAACTGTTCATCATCGATTGGCCGGAATCGGTCCGAATCAATCCCGTTGATAAATATATCCGTTTTCCTTGAGGCATTTTTTTGTCTGCATATTAAATCACCGGCGATTTCGTCTGACACTGCAACAATGCGGTCAGTCATTACGCACGACCAGAACTCTTCCAGCCACGGCTGTAATCCTGATGTCACCGGCATACCATGCACCGTGTAGACAAGCCCTTTTACTCCGGCAAGTTTTCCGATAAGTGAACTGTACAGAAAACAACCACCATGGGAATGGACGATATCTGCATCAATACTTTTCAAAAACGCTGCGGCTCTCCAGAGGAACGAAAAGTCAAATTTGGTGCGTTTTGTGATCAGATGAACCTCAACACCGCTTTCTGCGAGCGCTTTTCGATACAGATCATCGTAACCGTTCAGGCAAAGTACAGTTGCGGTAAAGGCATTTTTGTCCAATTTTCGACAGAATTCGACGATAAAACTTTCCAGTCCGCCAATTTCAAGATGCTGGGTGATATGGACAATATGTGTTTTACCATTAACGCTCATCTGAGATTATTACCTTTCCCGTGATCTGATAAAGACCTCTGCGACCGTTTCCATATCTTCTTCATTGAGCCCCTGGTGAACCGGAAGACCAATAATTGAGCCTGTCAGGAATTTCAGTTCAGGGAATTCATTTCTCCGTACGAGCGGGTGCGGATGTCTTCCAAACACATACGGGTCAACACCCCGTGCAGTCATACGGGCCGCAACAGCGTCTCTCTGGTCGGCAAACAGGGGCAAACAGAGCGGACACGTACCATCAGGCAGTTTCGGAAAAACATACTCATTCACACAATAACTATCCAATATGTTTTTCAGAAACTGGTAGTTCCTTCTCCGGCGGGCAATGATTTCCCCAGAATCCTCTTTTCCGGAGCACAGGAGCGAGACCGCAGATATATCGCTTTCATAGTCAAGCGAAGGTACATCGTAATACCACCTCTCATCTTCACCGACGTCCCGTTCTTCCGAACCTTCCGGTCTTGAAATATAGTGCTGATAGAAAGCCAGAGCCCTGTTGGAAAGAGCGGAAGTACTTCCATCCCTGCATTTTTCATTCTCCAGTATCGATTTGATCGTCTGCTTGATGATACTCACATGCCAGTTATGCTTTCCTTTATCCGGAACAACAAACCCTTTTCTGTTGACCAACACTGCGCCGCCATTCGGCATCGATACCGTTTTTCGCATACTGAACAGGCCAAGATCCCCTGCAGTACCAAGCCACGTACCATTGGCGTTCCGGGAGTAAAGAGCATGGGCACAATCCTCGATAACGACAATATTCTTTTTACTGCACAGCTCTTTTAACTTCAGAATATCCTGCGGAAATCCAAAGTAGTGGGGAACAACAATTCCTGCTGTGTGTGAGGTGATTCTGGCGGCAATATTGTCAATACTAATGTCCAGGTCATTGGTGATTCTGTAGAAATCTACGTTATAACCTGCCCTGATTACCGCCTCCACCTCCACACCGCAATTATATGCAGGAAGCATAATCATGATCCCCGGCGGGAGCTGAAGGCTCTTGACGGCATGAAACAGCGCCGCCCTCCCCGATGCATAGAAGCGGGTCCGGCAATGTGCGAAGATCGGGTCAACATGGTTATGTCGAACAAACAGTTTTCGCATATTGAGCGATGGGAATGCCTGTATGTATTTATGAGGGTTCACCGGTTCTCCGATTCTGCAGACGTATATGCAGCCAGGCAATCTCACGCCCCGGACTGAATTCCTGCACTGCCCGCCATACATCTGCGCAAATCCGTGCTATTACCGCAGCGGTCCCCAGTCGAGGTGTCGGCCTGCCGAATGATACCGTTGCTGATTCACAGGCAGGCACCTCAACGTGCTGTTCCTGAAGCTTCATTCCGACCCAGCCGTTTTGAAGCATAAGTGCAACCGGACGGGTAAAGCTGCTGGTGGCATGGCGGGACAGTTCACTTTGTGCCGTCTCAAAAAAGAAACGTGCCTGCTTAAACAAAATTTCCCGTTTTTCCGGAATGGCATAACGAGCGGCCTGATACAGGATGACACCTTTACGTAAATCCTGCGCAGGCCAGGTTTCATTGGGGTATTCAAGTATATCCGGTTTATCCAGGTACGGATATTCATGCCGGAGCATCCACTCGGCATATACCAACAGACAGTTTTTTGCGTAGACATACCCGTCGTCGAACTCTCCCAATTCACTTTTCTTGTCGACAAACTTAGAAACCGCTGTCAGCAAAACTGTATAGGACCAGCACTCTTCAGCATCGAGCAGATTGCGGGCTGCAATGTCATCATCGGGATGAATTGTACCACGCAGATATTCTTCGGCCTGATCAAGAAAGTGGCTGCCGCCACCCGCCTCAAAAGCATCGAGACAGGCACTGATTGTATTGCCGGTGCCTCTGGAAAGCGGATAGCGCGGAAAGGCCGGTCTGTTACCATCTCCTGCCTGTTTCAGTAATTTGATGTACTGACCTGCCCTCTTTACCGAGGCGAGTATCGTCTGTGAACCCGCAAGTGATCTGCAGCACCATTCGGCTAATGCAATAACGGCCTTCTGGTATTCGCGGTTGCCGGTTGTGAAGTAGTGATACAGGAGGCCGGTCGTGTAGCAATGCTCGGCGGCAGGGCCACCACCGCAGAAACGGGGATCTTTTACGGTAAGATGCTCCTTGGAAAATGAGCGGTGAGTTGACAGGCCAGCCGGGATATAATGGTCCGTATGCCAGAAAAGGCCGCCGTTATACTCTTCGCGGTCTCCGGTGGTATGATACTGGTCAATATCAAGCACATGGCGGGCCAGGTCAGAAGCGAGATGCCCCCAGAGCGGATTCCCGGTGGCAAAAAACTTGCGGTACATGCCGGCGCATATATCATACTGGTTGTTATAGTGAGAAATAAATGTGTCACCACGGTGATATACCGCTTCATGGTCGGCGGAAAGTTCGCCGAAGTTGCGCCAGCCGAACTCATCTGTTGACTCCCGTCTGCTGAGAAGGAGTTCCGGGCCGGATATAAACCGGTCGAGGAGATCGTCACCGGAATTTTTCTGTAATCGGGTCAAGGGGAGATCGGGAATGATACCGGAGCAGAGATATACCTCAGGAGCAGCAACAACATTCAGTGGCTTCCGAACCCCGTTGAGGCCGTCCGGAGACGTGTTGAAGTCAAGATGTATGGTTGTTGTCTTTTGCTCCCCACCCTGCAGTTCATGAACATCGGGAAAGCGGGACGGAAAGATGGCAATTTGCAGACTACGCCGGTCAGCTTCAAAAGCTTTGGGAAACTCCTGCCAAAAATGCGGCATAACGGCAGCAAAACCACTGTTTTCCCTGCCACACCAGATAACCGGAGTTGCCCGATTTCCATGGAATACCTGTTTATCTGCACTTCTTAGTTCATAGCCCCTCAAAGTCATCGGCACTTTTCCAAAGCGGTTCCGATGTATGGGGCTGTCCCAGTTTTCACCACCGCTTGATTCCTGATAAATTGAGACGCTGCCGGACTGGTTACTGCAGCTATAGGATTGTGTATTTTGTTCCGGAGAGCAGACGATCTGTTCTACAGACCCCTCCGGCAGCAGAAAGTGCAGTGCCAACTTTTGAAACAGAAGAGAACCTGAATCGCCAAGATCCCATAATCCGCCGGGGTGCCGGGCAGGATTCGGATTGCGCAGGGTAAACTCAACAATGACCCTTGAACTGCCGGCGAAGAAATGCAGCCTGCTTAAAAACCGTGGCGATGAAATGCTGCAGGAACCAAAAGTGCCATTGATACGAAGGGTTGCACGAAGCGGCCCCGCAGTTTCAACCGCAATTGACTCTATAACCGGTGCCAGTTTGGTCTCGTCATCAAGGTTAAGGGCACAGAACGCCGCATCTGCAGTTAAAACGTCTCGTTCCGATATGCGTACGCGGGAAAAGGGACAAAAGCGTACGGCATCAATTTCAAAATCGGCGACTCCGGTCTCTACCCGCCACGTTTCTGCATCCGGAGTAATATGAACGGTCGGGGCGTGTGGCGTTGATTGGCCGGAGGCTTTAACGAGGCGATACAAGGAACGCGTGTTGGCAGAAACCGACGCAGCAAAGTCGAGCAGCGCCCATTTTACTGAACCGTCATTCCATCGTTTGAGAATAGCCGTCTGCACCGGTTGCAGTTCTTCTTGCGGGTTCATCACCGCTAAACCGGTCGCTCCCAGCACCTCACCCTCGGCGAATGGCATGCCGATCCGGACATACTCCCCAATACGCGAAATTCCCCCGGATTCTGTCAGTAGAATATTCTTGGTAATCATGTCAGCTCCCTGCTTCTGCGCCTCATTCCTGAACCGGCAGCGGTGCCTGGCCGGCAAACCAGGCATAGTATTCTTCCATCAGCTGTACACGCCGGGCAAATGAAAATAGTGTGCTGACCCGCTCTCGGCAGGCCACTCCACACTGAGCACGCAGCCGTTCATCACGCAGCAAATTGACCACATGGCCGGCAAGGCATGAAGCATCGCCGACCGGAGCCAAAAATCCACCGCAACTGGTGTCAAGCAGCTCCGGAATGCCGCCAACCGCTGTAGACACAGACGGCAGTTCCATCGCCATTGCCTCAAGCAGCGTGTTGGGGAGTCCCTCGGTATGCGACGTCATCAGGAACACATCAAGTGAAGCATAGACGTTTATCAGGTCAGTACGGTGACCCGTAAAGTGTACACAGCCGGCCAATCCTCGCTGAACAACCTCTTCACGGGCTTTTTCAAGCTCGTTGCCGTAGCCGTCACCGACAATGACAAAGGTGACATCAGGCATCAATGCCGCAACTTCTTCAGCAACACGGTAAAAAACCGGCAAATCTTTTTCCGGAGTGATACGGGCCACTGTGCCAACCAACAGACCACCGGGTTTAATGTCGAGTTCTTCCCTCAGCACCGGCGTAGCTTTGTTTGACTGCCACACCGAAAGGTCAATGCCATTGTGAAGGACCGTGACGTCGGACGTGTTGATGCCGGCAGTGACAAGCCGCCGCCTGGTATCATGGGAGACCGTAATGATCGGCTTGAGATGACGGTTCATAAGAAATGTAAGAATTTTCTGCCGAAACCTGAATGAAAGGTAGTGAGTAACAGAAGAAAAATGTTCACGTCTGTAGTTCGCATACGAATGGCAGGTGTGCATGATCTTCAGGCCGGGAACCATGAATGTAAGGAGCCAGGCATACAGCAATGTCTTGTCATCATGGGCATGAATAATCTGCAGGTTGTGGTCTTTGACAATGTGTTTCAGTTGTTCAAGGCAGGTGCGGTCAACCATGCTGCAATCAGGAACATCGATATAATTAATGCCGAGACGCCTGGCCATTTCCGGAATCTGAAATTCGTCATCAGTCGGTTGTCGAAGATAGACAACCATAACATGGACTTTTTCTGAATTGTGCTGTGCGGCTGAGTTGAGAACTGTCTTATCCGGTCCGCCTCCACCTTTGTATGTGCCGCGAAAATCCATAATTCGCGGCACAGGCGTAGAAATCTCTTTTTGAGAAGATGTACTGATTGTCCGCTTCTTAAACTGACAGGGTGAACCAATAGCAACGGTATTTTCCGGCATATTTTTAGTGACTACGGCGTTAGCCCCGATAATGCAATTGTCCCCGATGATAATTTCACCGATGATTTTTGCGCCAGCCCCGATCAGGACATTATTACCTATTCTGGCGGCATTACCCTCCCCTCCCCGATCTCCAATGGTAACACCGTGGTACACGGTACAATTGGTCCCGATTATAACGGTTGGATGAAAAATGATGCCGCCGAAGTGATGAATGCGAAAACCTGCACCGATTGTGCAGCAGGCGGGAATTGAAATGCCGGTGGTTACCTCGATGAAACGTTCGCATACAAACCGAAACGGCTGCCCTGAAAATCCGCGCCGGTTCAGCCGGTTAAACATTCGGTAAACCAGAATAGCCTGGAAGCCCTGCGAGAGCAATCCGGCGATAATGGTCCGCAGGGACGCATTTCCGGAAGAACTGAAACGATTCAAATCGGAAGTAATAGTTTTAAACATAGCAGACACCTAAAGATATTCCTGCTGCCACAGCGAAAATGAAAGAAGGCTCCAGAGTAATGTGCCATGGTTGGCCTTTCGCTCTTGATGTTCATCCCAGACGGTCCGGATCCTTGCCATGTTGAAAAAACCAGCCAGAGCAGATGAATTAATCAAATGTTTTTTGCCAAGTTCTGCAAGATCATGGCGGAACCAGTCATCAAGAGGCACTGTAAAGCCATGTTTGCTGCGATTGATTATTCGATCCGGCAGATACGCTTCAAAAGCATTTTTTAACAGCCGTTTCTTATTATTCCCCATTATTTTCAGTGTGCTCGGTAGTGAAGCGGCAAACTCAACAACCCGGTAGTCAAGTAACGGTGCACGTACTTCAAGGGAATGCGCCATGCTCATCCGGTCCACCTTGACCAGAATGTCGCCAGGGAGATAGGTTTTAATATCGGTGTAGAGCATACGGGTCAGGTGGTCTGCCCCCTGAAGACGGTTCCAGTATTTCAGCGTGTGGTCGGCAGGATCGTAACCACGGCACCCCATCCTCAGCGAATCAGAGAGAAGTGAAGCGAGATCGGTATCACTGATACATGTGTTGGTGTGGTAATAGGCCCGTCCCGGATCAGACAGGGCACTGGTTGCAAGTGAGTTGGCTTTGCGCAGCAATGTGCCGGTGCGGGAACCTGCAACACCTTGCAGCACCTGCAGTAAAAAATGCGGTACGGTGCGTCTGACCAGATCTTCCTTCATATCCGTGACATACTTGTCGTAACCGCCGAAGTTCTCATCACCTCCGTCGCCGGCCAGCGCAACGGTCACGGTCTGCCGCGCAAGCCGTGACACATGAAACGTCGGCACTGCGGAGGAATCGGCAAACGGTTCATCAAAGTAGAGTGGAAGATGAGTTACCGTCTCCGCCAGATTATCGGCAACGATATATTCGGTGTGATTGGTGGAATAATATTCCGCCACTTCCCTTGCATATCCGGTCTCATCATGATTCTTATCCTGAAATCCGATGGAGCAGGTTGTTACCGGGTTAACAGAAGTGCGTGCCATCAAGGCAACAACAGCGCTCGAATCTATACCGCCGCTGAGAAAGGCACCCAACGGAACATCCGCCATCATCCGGCATTTTGTACTGTCACCTACCAGGTCAAATAATTTTGCAGCTATTTCATCTCCATACACATCCGTTGTCTGGTGTGAAAAATCGACATCCCAGTATTCCCATATTCTGGGTTCATTGCCGATTTTCACCTCCATACAGTGACCGGGAAGGAGTTTATGAATCTGTTTGAAAATTGTTTTCGGTGCGGGGATATACAGGTATTTCAAATAATCGACAACTGCGGTCGGCTCCACGTCCTTGTCAATACCCGGAAGTCGGAGTAGTGCCTTGATCTCCGAGGCAAAGGCAACTTTGTCAGAACCGCCGTGATAGTAATACAGAGGCTTTTTGCCAATCCGATCACGGGCCAGGAAGAGTACGTTATCTTCACGGTCCCAGATGGCGAATGCAAACATACCGTTCAGTTTCTGCAGACAGTGTGCCCCTTCGATCTGATATAATTCCAGTATGACTTCTGTATCGGTTCGGCTTTTGAATGAACAACCACCTACTTCCAATTCATCGCGTAATTCCTGAAAATTATAGATTTCACCGTTAAAGACGATCACATAACGGCCGTTGGCAGAATACATCGGCTGATTTCCAAGCGGCGAAAGATCAATAATGCTGAGTCGCCGGTGGCCGAGTCCAACCAGAGCGTCAAGATACTCACCACTGGCATCGGGACCGCGATGGATTATTGCCTCCCCCATTGACCGCAGCGTACCTGTGTCGGCAGAGGGCGAACTGGAACGAATGAACCCCGTTATTCCGCACACTTTGCAACTCCTTCCCGCCACGTCACTTTTTGTTGACCGGTACACTCACGGTACAGACCAACCAGTGAGGCAAGTGCAAGCATGAATACGTAGTGGAATATATTTACCGGGACTATTTTTCTGACCACCGGTACAAATTGTCCACACAGGGCCAGTATTCCGGAACCAAGCATAAAATACAGCGCTGCCGTAAGTGTCATAGTTGAAATGTTTTCTACGGTATACGAGACAATCAACAGCACAAGAAGCGGGATGAACAGCATTCCGCTCAACCAGCGCAGCAGTTTGTGTGAAATAAAATTAAACAGAAGCAGCGGCTGTACGAGTGTCGGAATTGCGGTGCCACGAAGCAGACACTGAAAACCACCGGAAATAATTCTGGCCTTACGCCGGAACTCCTCGTTCAGTTCGTGCAGATTACGTTCGTACCCGATTGCTTCCCGTTCATGTATGATACGATACCCCTGATTGGCAATGTCCATGGAGATGACAAAATCATCAAGAATGGTGTCAACCGGTGGTGGGTGAAAGAGATTTCGATGGATGGCATACATACCACCATCTGCACCAACCAGCGTTCCGGTTCTCCCCTCCATTTCCTGAATGAAGTGTTCCAGGCAATAATAGATTCTTTCTGATGAACCGTAACTGAGCGTGCCATTTAGCAGCAGTACCTTTCCGGAAACAACCCCCACAGACGGATCATTAAAATTGCGTACCAGTTTACGCAGGGCCGTACTGTCGTACATAACATTGGCATCTGAAAACACCACAATCTCGGTATTAATCTGCGTCATGGCGTCATTTAATGCTGAAATTTTACCTCGATTTGAAGTAAAGGATATCAGTCGGACACCCAGCGGTTCATATGCTGTGACCAGTTCATTTGTGGCGTCAGTCGAACCGTCCGATACCACCACAATTGTCAGGAGTTCCGGGGGATAATCAAGTGTCAGTGAATTCTGCAGTTTTGCGTCGATCTCACGCTCTTCATTGTAGGCACTGATCAGAAGAGTAATCTCCGGGGTAAACAGTTCATCACGATTTATATGTACCGGCCACACTTTGGCACTTCCTGCCAACACCAGTGGATAACCCAGATAGGTATAAAAAATGATTCCCATCAGGATATACGCTGCCACCTGAACGAACAGCACCGGATATCCACACGCGTACATAATTTTGACGACTACCGCTGTTAGTACGCCCACCAGTACAAACGGTAACAGTGCAGACAATCTGTCTCTGACGCCAGTATTAGCTCTGGCCGTTTCCCATGTGGTGATAACCTCTCCTTTGAGACGTAAAAGGACACCGATGGCAGAGGCAATATTCATCAGTGAAAAATAGTACGGCATATAAAAAATAGTACCGCATGCTCCACTCTTGTCCTGCCACCATCCAGCCAATGCAAGCAGCGCAAGTAGCCCATACAACACAACAAGACCAAGTGCGTACGGGCTAAGAGTCTCTTCATAATCCATTGCCACTGCAGCCATAAAATTCAGGCACAGAATAAATGGTGAAAGCCACCTGAGTAGTTTGTGTGAGATGATCTGCCAGGCAAAACGCCATGATTTTAAAGGATTACAGGTTTCTGCTACCCGCATAAGACCGTTAAGACTCCGGTTGGCAATACGAACTTTACGGGAAAATTCTTTTTTAAACTGGCCAGCCGGTTTTTCAGAGCACCATGCTTCGGGATCGAAAAGTCCCCGATACCCTTTTGCGACAATCTGGAGCGGATTGACAAAATCATTGATATCAGTTTCCTGCAGCGGTTCATACAGGTGACGACGAATGGCATAGAGTGCTCCATCACCGCCAACCACTGATGAAAATGCCGATTCCCACTCCTTCATTTTTGTTTCAATATTCCAGTAGGTATTTTCACTGGTACCAGCCGCAGTTTTCTCCGCTTCCTGATACCGGGCATTGCCGACAACATAGCCAATCTGCTCATCGACAAAATGCCGCACCAAATTACGCACCGCAGAACGGTCGTAGATTGCGTTGGCATCGGAAAAAACAACAACATCGCTGGTAATCTGCATGAAAGCCAGGTTAAGACCGGAGGTCTTGCCGCGTCGGCTTCCCGGACGGATCAACAGGACCCCCTTATCTTGGAATTTGAGCACCATTTCATCTGTACGGTCTGTCGAGCAGTCAGAGACCACCATGATAGTCAATTTTTCCGGCGGGTAATCCAGGAGGAGGGCATTTTCAATCTTTGCTTCAATCTCTTTCTCTTCGTTATAGGCAGAAATGACAAGGGTAACCGACGGCGCGTATCGATTATCAAAGGTGTGACGCAGCGAAAAAAGTCGGGCCGCCAGACAGAGAATTGCAGGATACCCCAGATAGATATAGACCAGAATAACCGTCGATATGATCAAGATGTAGGCAGACATGGGGTACTCCTGAAGGTGTTTCGTTTTGAACCGATACTACCGTCCTACGGTATACAGCGCACAATATGCGGCCCCAGAAGATTGGTTACCAGCAATGGCAGTTTTTGCCATGCTTGAATTGCAAAGCGGTACTTGGGATTCTTCGGATTAATTTCAGGAAGTGCCCCCCCTTCACGCAGCAGATACTGCCAGTACAACGGCACCGGTTTGGCACCCCACTGTTTTTTGAAGTTAAAAGTACCTTCGCCGGGAGTCGAACGTCCGAAATCAAATGTGCCGGCTCCGTTGCTGATGGCAAAGCGGATGGCTTCCCAATAGAGAAGATTGTTGGGACATCGTTCGCGAAAGTCCCTGATTGAAGAGGCCCATGGGACTTCAAGTGTTTGCCTGTACCAGGTCATAAGAGCCGATGCGATCGTTTTACCGTCATACATTATCGAAACAATGCGAGTTGATTCGGGAAATTCTTCAAGTACATTACGGAAAAAATCCCGACAATACACCGGCGTCCCAAGGTCACGCATATTCCGACAAAACACCCCGTAAAACCCGTCGAGCAGTTCCAGCCCCCCGGTAACTGACGTCAGACCACTTTTTTCGGCTTTGCGAACCTGGTTACGCACCTTGGGATCAAGATGTTCCCACTGATCTTTTTCATTCTGTTTCAGCTCTAAAAGCATGGTTACTTTGTGTTGCTTCGTTGCCGCAATGTCATCACACACAGTGAGGTGGCGAAGTTCAATATGATCAGCTCCGGGCTCATCAAGCATTCTTCGTGATGCGTCCAGCAATTCGGCAATAGCGGCATTTTCAGAAACCAGCAAGCCGCCGTAATTAAAAAAAGGGAGCGACACCAGTGAGTTACCAAACAATCTGCTTTTCATCTGTACGTATGGCAGAATACCGCAGATTTCATCGCGGCCGTTTGTAGCAACCAGGTACATTGTTCTGTGACCGAAACTTTTCTCAACAACGTTTCGCCATCCATAGCGGTGGTAGTTGGTGCTATCCTGACGGGACGTAACAAACGCATCCCACACGTTGCCGTCTTCATTATATAAACGAATGGTGATATGCATACGCTCCAACCCCGCGTGATGAGAATAACCGCTGATCAAAGCTAATCACGTTGTGTGCCATAAAAAATAACATGTATTTACAGTGTGTTGTGGGCTTTAAGGCAGTAACGAGGGTGTTACATCATACAATAGCCGGATATGTTGAAAATAGTTGAATGCAGTGTTGGCGGGGTACTTCGAGGTTTGTTAATTTTGTTCATATTGTTAGTTTTTGTTGTAGCTTCAGGCCAGCTCCGTCTGTAGAAACGCGCCCATCAGGCACAATCATTCTAAAGGCTGCTTCATGTTCTTTATTATTTCCATCTGCTCTTCAAAACACTGTGGGCAGATACCGTGACTGAATGTAGCCTCGGAATGGTCAGAAATATACTGTTCCAGCTGATTCCACCCTGCATGGTCGTCCCTGATTTTTTTACAATGCATACAAATCGGAATAATTCCTTCTAACTGTTTCACACGATCCAATGTGTGCTTCAAGTCCTGTATATGGTCTGAAAGAGCTATTTGCAGGCTGTTCATGCGGAAGCCGACCGCGACCCTCGCCCGCAGTTCATCATTATCAAACGGCTTCCCGACAAAATCATCAGCTCCGCTGTTAAGTGCACGTGCCGCAGAGTCCTTGAAACTGCGGGAGGTCATGATGATGGCATAGTATGGATGCTCAGGCGTTCTCTCCCGTAGTCGCCTTACAAGCTCCGGCCCCTCAATACCGGGCATCATCCAGTCGAGAACGACCAAATGCGGATGTTCGGGCTCGCACAGGATTTTCCAGGCTTCATCCCCGTCACAGGCGGATGTAACGCTATAGCCCCATGTGGTCAGCATTGCTTCCAACATCATTCGTGACGGGGCATCATCTTCAGCAATCAGAATGTTCATTGGGAATCCCTTTCTTGGGGAGATAGTAGCCATCGTCGAATGGCACTTTCTGCCAGATTAAATTGCTCTTCCAATTCCGGCAGTAGTTGACCGGCCTTTCCCAGATCACCGGATATGGCACTGGATTCAATCAAACGTACTGTTTCAGACAATAACGGCAGTGCCAGATTCGCCGCCGCCCCCTTCAACTTGTGCGAAGCTTTGATAAGCCCATCAATATCCTGTGACTCAAGAGCCGCACAGATTGACAGAAAATATTCCGGGCGACTATCAACAAAAACCATGGCAATGCTACGGGAAAGTACAAAATTATCAAGGTTGCGCTTTACAAAGTCGGGCCTGTCAAAAACATCATGGCAGGGGGACGGTGTACCATATTCATTCATCACTGCTTTTTGCACTATTGGTTGAGCATATTCAGGGCTGGCATCTGCAGGTAACCATTTTTCCAGCATTGTCAGCAAATCAGCAATATCAATCGGCTTGGCCAAAAAATCATTCATCCCTGCAGCCAGGCAACCGTCGCGATACTCTTTATAGGCATTACCCGTGAGCGCAATCACCGGTATAGCATGATTTCTGACGTTTGAAGCCTGATTCCGAATAATGCTCGTTGTATCATAACCGTCCAAAACCGGCATCATACAGTCCATCAATACCAGGGCATAATCGTTTTTCTCCAGCAACGTCACTGCTTCACTGCCATTGTTCGCCACATCCACCTGATAACCGAATCGTGTAAGGATCTTTTTTGTAACCTGCTGGTTAATCGCATCATCCTCAGCAAGAATCAGTCGAATAGCAGTTCCTGTGCGTTTTGTCGTTGTATAATCTGTAATCATTTTCTGTATATGTGCTGCTTTCCAGTAAGCTGGAAATCCTTGGCAGATGGCATTGCCGACATGATTGCTCCTGAACGGGTAAAATATTTACTGAATAAACGTACCATGATTTTTGTGAATTGCAATTAATAGTCAAAATTATCGTTACATACGGTAAAATATACACGATGGTGTTTTCCAAAAACATAATTTAATGGTCGGAGGTTTCGTATGCGGGAAGCCATGTTTTATCAACGAGAGAACAATAAGCAGGTACGATGCGGTTTGTGTCGGTTTAACTGCCTGATCAGTGATGGAGAACGCGGTATCTGTGCCGTCCGGGAGAATCGTGACGGGACTCTTTACAGCCTGAATTACGGCAAACTCTGCGCCGAAAATATTGATCCGATTGAAAAAAAACCGCTCTTTCACGTCCTGCCGGGAAGTCGCACGTATTCAGTCGCCACTGTGGGATGTAATTTTCAATGCCGTCACTGTCAGAACTACACCATTTCCCAGGTTGAACGAGGTGCGCCTGTCCAGGGAAGAGAACAGGCACCACAGGCGATTGTCCGGCATGCCGGAGACAATGCGTGCAGTTCAATCTCCTATACCTACACCGAACCGACTATTTTCTTCGAATTTGCTTTTGATACTGCCAGAATTGCCCGAGAAGTCGGGTTAAAGAATATTTTTGTCACAAACGGGTACATAAGCAGAGAGGCGCTGACAACGATTGCTCCCTTTCTGGATGCGGCAAATATCGACCTGAAGGGGTTTTCTGAGAGGTTTTATCGCGATATCGTTCATGCCCGGTTATCCGAAGTGCTTGATTCAATAATTGAATATCGGCGGCAGAATATCTGGCTTGAACTCACGA
>JAYTVV010000094.1:0-20129 GCA_043743795.1 Geobacteraceae bacterium | reverse complement strand
CAGGAGAGCCAGAAACAGGTACACTATTATTAATTTCATAGATAATATTCCTGAATTTGAAATACCACCACTACACCATAATCCGTCCGTCAACCAGTTCAACCACCCGCCTGCATCGTTTTGCCAAGCGGGGATCATGGGTGACTATCAGAAAGGTGGTTCCTGATTCCTGATTAACTTCATATAGCAACTTGAAAATTTCATCGGCGGCGGCGGTATCAAGATTACCGGTGGGTTCATCGGCAAGAATCAATGGCGGATTGACTGCCAGCGCGCGGGCAATGGCAACCCGCTGCTGCTGCCCACCGGAGAGCTTTGCCGGTTTAAAATCAAGACGATCAGCCAGCCCAACCCGCGTAAGCAACGCCGTCGCCCGCTCCCGTTGTGCCTGAGTGGGCCTTCCTTCTTCCAGCATCAGCGGCATCATGACATTTTCCAGAGCGGTAAACGCCGGAATCAGGTGATGAAACTGAAACACAAAGCCGATACTCCGCCCCCGCACGACCGTAAGCTCTTCATCCGACAGGGCTCCGGTTTCACGCCCCTGCACCTGGATCAAACCACCCGACGGCTGTTCGAGCAGGCCGATGATATTCAGGAGAGTACTTTTTCCGGAGCCGGACGGCCCGATCAGGGCGGTAAACTCACCCTGCTGCAGAGTCAGGTCGATCCCGTGCAGCACATCAGTGATGACGCCGTCGCTGCCGTACTGTTTCCGGACGCCGGCCAGTTGAATGATTGGGTATGTGGAATTGTTGGTCTCAAGCATTACGGATCGCCACCACTGGATCAAGCTTAGCCGCCCGTAGCGCCGGAGCGGCAGCGGCCAGGATTCCGGTACATGTTGCCACTCCGGCCGCAATCAGAAACATGCGCGGTTCAAGGACCACCGGAAAAATAGAGGTGCCATCGGGATTTTTCGCCGTACCGGCAAAAAATGTCACCAGCAGTGCACCAAGCCCGCTGCCGAGGAGAGAGCCGACCAAACCGACAACCCCGCCTTGAAGAAGAAAAACGCGTAGAATACGGCGACGGGAACATCCCATCGCCCGCAAAATGCCGATCTCCCGTGATTTTTGCATAACCGACACCACCAGCACACTGGTTATGCCGAAGGCGACGGAGATGATGACAAAAAACTGAATCAGGTAACTGGAGGCACTCTGTGATTTGAGGCCGACCATCAACTGGGCATTGGTTTTCATCCAGCTCTCGGCAGTCAGCCCCGTCATCACACCGAGCTGCTGGCCAATATTCTCAGCCTTAAAGAGATCGTGTACGGTGACGTCGATACTGGATACGCCCCCGACCAAATCAAGCAGATTCTGGGCGGAGCGGAGCGTAATAAATACCCAGCGGCGATTAAGGTCGCGAACACCAACGTCAAAGATTCCGGCCACCGTAATTGTTTCACTGCGGCCATCGGCGGTCTGCAGGCGAATCTTGTCACCAAGCGTCGCACCCAGCTCACGCGCCAGATCCGTGCCGATGGCGGCATCATTGGCCGCAATGCGAAATTCACCCTCTTTGATGAATGACGGCATCGGTACGATTCTGGTGTACTTTTCCTGATCAATGCCCATCAGGGCCACCGATTTGGTGGCGCTCCCCCGAATGGCGAATGAAGGACCGGCAACGAGCGGGGAAACGGCAGTCACCTCGGGTCGTTGTTCCAGTTCACGCATGGTCTGCTGCCACTGCAGGATTGAGCTGAGCCGTTGGGCGCGCCGTTCGATATTGGCGGAAACGGCCAGTGTGCTGTTCGGCTGGATAATGCGGCGGGCTTCATCGTCCGGCATGCGCATAACCACGTGCGCCTGGGTACCCAGAGTCTTCTGAATAATACTACGCTGCAGACCGGTAATCAACGATGTCAGGAAGACGATTACCCCAACGCCCATCGTCACTCCGCCCAGCATGAAGAAGGTTTGTGCCCTTCCCTCTTTCAGAAACCGCAGTGCCAGCAGCCACTCAATGCGCATTGTTTTTTTCACCGGATGTTTTCCAAGGCTCTGCCGGCTGCAGACGAACCCTGCTGCCAATGGTGAGCTTACTCGCTCCGGACAGGACGTTTTCTCCTTCTGTCAGACCACTTTTGACTTCACTGGCTCCGCTGCCCCGGATGCCAAGAGTAATATCCTGACGCACCGCCCGACCGGCGCGGGCTACCAGCACCCAGGGAGTCGTTGAAGCGTCTCGCACCGCTTCGGACGGTACGGTTAATACTTTGGGGTGGCGAGCGACTTCAATTTCCAGAGAAACCGTCATATCAGGGACCAGATAGGATGGAGGTTCGGCAACATCACAACGAGTTTCCACGGTGCCCCGTTGTTGATCAACTGCCGGTACGACGGTTACCAGTCGTGCGGGAAACGACCGGTCGGGATAGGCATCAGCAGAAGCGGTGGCGGCCTGACCGGCCCGCAACAAGCCGAGGTTTTTCTCGTCAATCTGGGCGGTGATCTGAGTGCGGCCATTTCGGGACAGCACCAACAGCACGCCCCCCGGCTGGACAACATCCCCGACTTCAATTTTGCGTAAAATTACCGTGCCGTCACCGGGAGCAGTAATAACTGTTCGGGCAAGACGTTCCCTGGCAACCACGACAGCGGCGCGCGCCTGACTGAGCCGTGCTTCGGCCAGCTTGACATCACTTCCGTGCGGACGACTGTTGCTTCGCTGCAGCCGCTCCCGCTCAACCAGTCCGTTGGCCACATCCCGTGCCCTGACCGCCTCATCAAGATCGGCTCGGCTGGTGATACCGGCGTCATAAAGCTTCTGAATTCGTTCAAAGGTACTCGTGACTTGACGCAGCGTCGCTTCAGCTTCTGCAACCCTCTGCTGACTGACCGGCCCCTCGACCGTACTGATTTGCCTCAACCGTTCCTCAAGCTCACGCACAACAGCCTGCGCCTGATCAAGGGCCGCACGAGCCTCATCATCCTGGAGCTGAATCAATAGTTGCCCGGATTTGACCCGGTCTCCCGCCTCTACTCGCACCGCTGCCACGGAGCCAAGCATCTGACTTCCCACATCTATCCGTGCCAATGACGTGACCCGGCCGGTGGTAACAACCGTTTGCAGCAGATCGCGCCGCTCAACCGGAAATCCGGCTTCTTTTTTCCCCTGCAGCCGCATAATACCTGCACCGACTACTATTAAAAGCAGAACCACGCCAATGACTCTGCGGCGTGTAGAAAATGAACCTGATGCCATGCTGGTCACCCCGTAAAACGTCACCCTGAATATTTTTTATCGTCGCTCTACATACATATTGCGCTCATGCGCCAATGTATAGCATAGTCTTCAAACTTCACGCACCTTACAGTAAGGGCGAAGTCCTGACAACTATTCGGGTGGCGGGAATGTATGTAATTCCAATTCTAAATCGAGGATGACATCAAGGCGGTGAGGATTGAGGCGACGAGACGTACTGTTCGTACGTTGAGGAGCCGAAGACGAGCCAACGAAGATGCCGCTTTGAGTTAGAATTGGTATAATTCCGATTTCTGATGGATTAATTTTGTTCTCTGTGAGGTAGCAGGCCAATGAATATAATGACCGTAGATGATTCACGAGCGATACGCTTGACGATCGCCCTTGCGCTGAAGCAGGCCGGCCATAGCGTGGTGGAAGCAGCATGCGGAGAAGATGCGCTGGAACTGTTGAAAACGGAAAAGGTCGATCTGATCATCAGTGATTTTAATATGCCGGGCATGGACGGTGCCCAACTGGTCAGGCAGATAAAAGCCGATGTAAAGTTCCGTTCGATTCCGGTAATTATGCTGACGACTGAAAATGCCAAAGGAAGACTTTCGGAAGCAAAAGAAGCCGGAGCGGTGGGATGGATGAACAAGCCGTTTAAGGCAGAGCATTTGGTGGCAGCGGTTAAAACTCTCTCTGAGCAACGTGGTATTGCGTGACAACACGGAGCGGAACTACTGCGACCCACCCCGTGCTGCACTTTTTGAGACCTCAATCAGCTTGGCGGTTTCCAGAAGCAGCGCAATAGTGCCGTCACCAAGAATACTCGCCCCGGAAATGCAGGTTGCATTACGATACAGATGCCCGAGCGGTTTTATTACCGTTTTTATTTCACCGTGAAGCCGATCCACTATCAACCCCACACCCGCTCCGCCATGTTTGAACACAACAACGTGCTGGGCTGCCGGCGACGGCTCCGCGATACTGAGAACCTTCCTCAAATCGAGACAGGGAAGCAGCTGGTCTCTGACTTGAAGACAGCCGTTCGGCATGGTTGCCCGCCGTTCGGCATTCGGCAGTTCCATGGTTTCCAGCACCAGATCCATCGGAATGATGTACAGAGTTTTGTCCAGCGAGACCATAAAACCATCAACCAATGACAGCGACAGTGGAATACTGATCTGAAACGTTGTCCCCACCCCGTCAATCGTCTCAACATCTATTCTGCCCCGTATTGATTCGACGACTTTCCGCACGACATCCATACCGACACCGCGCCCGGAAAGCATGGTGGCATCATCAAGCGTTGAAAAACCGGGCTCAAAAATATAGGAGAGCACGTCCACACCTGCCGCAAGTGCATCCTTCTTGGCCAGCCCACGCTCGGCCGCCTTACGGGCAACACGTGCCAGATCGATCCCCTGTCCGTCATCACCCACACGAATAATAATGTTGCCCGAGTCGTGGTACGCTTCCAGACACACGGTTCCGGCCGGGGGTTTTCCGTGCGCCGTACGCGCATCAGCCTTCTCGATACCATGATCAATTGCATTACGCACGAGGTGAAGCAGGGGTTCGTGGAGCTTTTCAGCAATGGCCTTGTCCAGCTCCGTGTCACCGCCACTGACCAGCAGTTGTATTTTTTTACCGGTGCTGCTGCCGATATCGTGAATAATACGGTTGAAACGTTGAAAAATCGTCTGCACCGGTATCATCCGGAATGACATGGTCTTTTCCTGAATCTGCTTGACCAGGTCGGCAACATGCGCCGCTGATTCTGTTGAGGCGAGATCACCAAGGTGCCTGACATGAGCCTCCATTACTGAAGAGGCCGTTACCAGTTCAACGACCAGGTCAGACAGCTGATCGATCCTGACAGCATCAACCCGCATAACCCGCCGGTTTCTGGCATTCTTTTCACTCGCTGCCGCTGCATCATTGCCGGAACCGCCGGATATCGGTTCCGGTGGTGACTGAACATCGTCACTATCTTCAAACAGATTGAACCCGCCGCACTCAGCCTCAGGATTGTTATCCAGATAGCTCTCATCCAATGTGCCATATATCTGTTTTTCCGCCTGACCCGTTCCCGTCCATTCCTGCAATCGGCCAAGCAGTTCAACGTGGGCGGGTGGGAGCACAATATCGTTGTCATCCCCGGCACCGGCGCAATATTGATCCATCATGGCACTGATATGATCATGGCATCTCAACAGCAGAGCCACAAGGGGCTGAGTAAGTGACAGCTCATGCTCACGAATACGGACAAGAATGTGCTCTATTCCATGGCAGAAATGTTCTACCGCCTCAAACCTGACAATACTTGCCGAGCCTTTGATGGTATGCACAGACCGGAACAATCGGCCGAAGTCATCCGCCGCACCGGGATTTGCCTCCAGTTGCAGGAGCGAGGACTCCATTTCGGCCAGCAGCTCGGCACCTTCAAGTGCAAATGCCTGACGGATTTCAAGCAGTTCCGGATCTATCACGCGCCATTCTCCGCTTCGTCAGCCGACAGTTGCAGAGCACACGAATCCGCACATATAACCCGGTTTCGCCCTTCACGCTTGGCGCGATACAGTGCTGCATCAGCCAACCCGATGAGCGTTTCCAGAGTGTTGGCGCAATCACTGTGCTCTGCCACTCCCAAGCTGATGGTAATGCCGAACTCGGCGCTGCCGTAGCTGAAAACTTCCGCTGCGACCACCGCCCGCAGACGCTCAGCCAGAATGCAGGCATTAGCGGCACTTGTTTCCGGGAGAACACAACAGAATTCCTCACCGCCATAGCGCCCGACAACATCCATTTTACGGGCGATCTGCTGAAAGATGGCGGCAAGGCGGCGCAGCGTATGGTCACCACACAGATGCCCGCAGGTATCGTTAATTTTTTTGAAATAATCTATATCGATCATGATTATGCTGAAGGGGTTACCAAACCGACGGGTCCGTTCAAGCTCTTCGGAAAGACGCTTGTCCAGATAGCTGCGATTAAACAACCGCGTCAGGGAATCAATCTTGGTCATCTCCAGAAGCTTATATTCATAGATCGTATATTCCGTAACATCATGCACTGAAATAAACAGGCCGGTGATCGTTCCCTGCTGATCCCTAAGCGGAGCCGCGGAACAGCTCTGCTGCATGAACGGCATGTACTCAACGGAAGTATGCGGGTTTTTAAGCGGGATTAAGTATTGATGAAGCCTCTGGGAAAAACAGGCATAACTGCCAAAGGTGAGTACACTTTTAAAAAGCCTCTTGTATTTTGGTTCACACAGGTTCGGGTAGCTATTCATGATCGAGGTGCCGACGATGGTGGCGGAGGAAATCCCGCTATGCAGCTCCATCCAACGGTTCCATCCTCTGACAATCAGTTCACGGTCGAGTACAATCAGCCCGATATCGATAGTTTCAAATATTTGCGTATTATCAAGCATTGGCATTATGTTCTACCTATTCCCGTTCCCAGGGTTTTTCAGAGAAGCATTCCGGACAGATGCCGTGACTGAACTGCGCGGAGGAGTGCTGGGTTATGTACCGTTCCATCTGCTGCCAGCTTGCTTCATCGTCACGAATTTTCTTGCAGTACATGCAGATCGGGATAATTCCCTCAAGCAGCTTCACCTTCGCCAGTGCATTTTCAAGCTCAACAACTTTCTGCTTCAGACGCATTTCACTGGCAACATTTTCAGTGACATCCTGCACCGTAATAAAGATGTTCCTGATCTCACCCAGTTCATTACGAATAGGTCCGGCGGTGCAACTCTGCTGCATCTCCGGGAGGATATCTGCCGATGTGTACGGATTTTTCATGGCAAACAGATAACGATGCAGTTTCTGGGAAAAATATGCGTAGTTGCCGAAAGCGAAGACACTCTTTATAAATCGCTTGTATTTCGGCTCTGACAGGTTGGGATAAAACTCCAGCAACGGTTTCCCGACTATTGCTTCTTCTGAAATACCACTGTGATGTTCCATCCAGCGATTCCAGCCGCAAACGGTATGATCCTGATTCAAAACGACCAGACCAGTGTTTATGGTTTCAAATATTTGCTTATTATCAAGCATATTGATTCAGATAATCCTCAATAGCTTTTTTAAGCCATTCCAATGTACTCTGATCACTAATCAGGAACAGAAATCCACTTGCATCGAATTCCTTGAAATGGAACATCGTCTTAAAGAAAATAGCGAAGGAGTCTTTGTCACCAAAAGCTCCTTCAAGGGTGCTGTGGATTTGATCCTGTGAATAGTAGCGGGGCGGACTGTAGCTTACGACATCTTTAAGAAGCTCTGCAATTTTGCTGATACAGGCACCCATAATGATGTTGCTGATCTCGATAAGAGTCTCTTTTTCGAGGATATCGACATCATAGCCGGATGAAGAGAGGCCGGCATTTTCATCAAACAGACACAGCAGTTTCTTACCTTCGCCGTGGGGAAAAATGAGAACACTTGATCCGCTGAATTTCCCGCTGAAAAACTGCTTGACCATACTCATGTCGTTACTGCCGGCAATATCCTTGCTTATAAGCGGTAAAACACCATCGAACCTGAGCAGATCAATATGCGGCACCGTCAGAGTGACATACAGATTGATGACGTCCGAAAGATCAGCCGCCGCCTGGCCGAAGGCAATATTCATGATTTCCTGCAGCACATCCTTTTCCAGCGTGCTCAGGAGCGGACTTTCATCAGCCATGGCTCACCCCCGCAACAGCGAGAGCTTTGACCAGTTCGGCCTGAACGACCTCTTTAACCGGCGGTTTTTTTACAATCGAAAATGCCCCGAGCTGGTGGGCCTTTTCCTGTGTCTGTTTTTGAATATCAGCAGACAGAATAATCACAACCGCTTCCGGGAAATCCTGGCGCAACTCTTCCAGCACTTCCAGGCCGCTTTTATCAGGCATGGTAATATCCAGGAACGTGACATCCGGCCGCATCGTTCTGAACATTTCGATTGCCCTGGCGCCATCGCCGGCTTCGGCCAACTGATGATCCTGATCCTTTGGTATGCAAGCTTTAACGCTCATTCTCGCTACAATTGAATCATCCACTATCAGAATTTTTGCCATTATGTACAGACCTCCATTTACTCAAGTATCTCGTCTCTGTTACTCGTTTTAATGAGTACTGGTACGCGGGAATAATAGCAGATAAAATAATAATGGCAACCGTGACAGCAATATTATTTTCGTCAAAAAAAGGGTACAATTCCCCCGCGATAATTACCGGTCACGTTAGGTGTATCGAGCAGGAGACAGGAGGGGAACTGTTTGAAAGAACATTGTGAATCATGCAGACCTGAAGGCTACACCGGCAGAGATGCTTCCGGCACATCACGCATCCTGGGCGAGACTGTTAATGCCCGGTATCAGAGCATCCGCTGGCGGCTTACCCGTCCAGACGCCTTTAACGGCCGCTGCACCCTGATAAGGCTGGCAAGCCTGATGATTCTCATCCTGATCGGGGGCCTTGACTACATTACCGGTTACGAATTTGGTTTCTTCATTTTTTATTTCATCCCCGTTGCAATATCCTCATGGTATTGCGGACAGAGACTGGGACTTCAGATCGCCTTTGGATCAGCCCTTGTCTGGTATTTGTCTGACAAGTACACTCATCATCCTTATTCCGAATCATATTTTATCTACTGGGAAATGTTCATGCGCCTGCTCTCGTTTCTTACGACGACCATGACCATATCCCGCATCCGCACAATGGTGCTTAACGAAGAGCGATTACTGTCAGAACTGCTGACAGCACATCAGGAGCTGGAAGTATTCAGGAACGGCAACCGGAACGAAACAGATCCGGGCGACGATCAATCAAACCGTTTTCCGGCTGAATGACGACAAAGATCAGGAGGTGTTCCATGGTGATCTCAAAGATAGGTATCCTCACCGGCGGCGGTGATTGCCCCGGCTTGAACGCTGTCATCCGCGGGGTGGTAAAATCGGCCATCATCCGGCATGGCTGGCAGGTAATCGGCATCGAGGACGGCTTCGACGGACTGCTGGATCTGAGCAAGTGTACGCCAATGACGCTGGAAAGCGTGCGCGGCATCCTGCCTCGCGGCGGTACTATTCTGGGCACCACCAATCGGGGCAACCCTTTCGATTATCCGGTGGAACAGGACGGCAGGATCATCCGGGTTGATATTTCCGATCGGGTCGTGGAAAACATCCGCACCTTGGGTCTTGACGCACTGATAACGGTGGGGGGCGACGGATCGCTGAAAATTGCCCTGGAACTGGCAAAAAAAGGGGTACCGATAGTCGGCATTCCCAAGACCATCGATAACGACTTGCGGGAAACCGATTTCACCTTCGGCTACAACACCGCTCTGGAAACAGCTACCGACGCTCTGGACAAACTGCACACTACCGCCGAGAGCCACCACCGGGTAATGATTCTTGAGGTTATGGGACGGTATGCCGGCTGGATTGCGCTGGAATCCGGCATTGCCGGTGGTGCTGATGTGATCCTTATTCCGGAGATTCCATTCGATTTCATGAAAATCTGCGCCGCCGTCAAGAAGCGTTCCGCCCGGGGCAGCCGCTTCAGCATCGTTGTCGCGGCCGAAGGGGCATTCCCTGCCGGAGGTGACCGGGTAGTTGCCAAGGGTGCCGACGATCAACATACCATTGAACGTTTGGGGGGCATTGGTCAGTATGTCGCTAAACAGATAGAGCAGTGTCTGGAGATGGACGTTCGAGTAACCGTACTGGGTCATCTCCAGCGCGGCGGTTCACCCACCACGTTTGACCGTGCCCTGGGGAGCCGGTTCGGTACAAAAGCCGTACAGATGGTTGCACAGGGAGAATTTGGCCGGATGGCCTGCCTGAAAGGGCGCAGTATTACTTCCGTTACCATAGAGGAAGCCACTCGCGAGCTGAAGCTGGTTGATCCGCACGGTGAGATTGTTCAGACCGCTGAAGATCTCGGTATTATGGTGGGTCGTTGAGCCGGCAGGTTTATGACCGTGCCCAAAATTCCGTAGAGCGTTGACGTGGGGAACGCCTGCCAATACGCGTAGGGTGAACATTGGCACACATTGACTTGAAGAGGTTGGGACTGTGGTAGCGGTCGCCACGATCGGGAATTATGACGACTATCAGTCCGGACTCCAGCTCCGCAGCCAACCGGAGCGCCCCGGCCACGGCGGCTCCACCCGACATACCGCAGAAAATTCCCTGCCTCGCAACTCAGGAATTTAAGCACCTATCTTGTCTCATTTCACTACATTCTCCACCAAACCGACCGTCTTAATGCAAAAACAAAAAAACAGGCTCTGTTATTGCAGAATATGTATTGAGTAATTCAGATGAAGATGACCTTACATCACGCCAACCCGCTGTTGAATAACCGGTTATTTATTGACGTAATTCCAGAACCGACGCAGCAAAACTCCCGACACTGTTATTTGACGGAATTAATACTGCTGATTGGCAGTTTGTGAAGAGGTAAAGCCGTGATGACAGGCGCGGTTTTTACAGAAACAGAGGAGGTGTCGCATGCCATTATTCAGCTGGAAACCGGAATATTCCGTACATGAAGCGGTTCTTGACTGTCACCACAAGCATCTGTTCTCCGTACTGAACTCAGTATACGAAAATGTTATGAGCTCCCCCGATCTTGATTGCCTCCTCCCGAAGATCGACCAGTTGTCAACATATACGAAAGCCCATTTTGTCGCGGAAGAGAAATACATGCGGGAAAAGGGATTCTCCGGGCTGGACGATCATATCGAAAAACACCGGGAATTTGCCCGCACGATAGAGTCATTGCGGGCGCGCTACCACAACAATGATCTGGAAGTTGCCAAAGAGTTGATAGTGGTGCTCGGCGAGTGGCTGCTTCAGCACGTTATCAAAGAGGACGGGAAATACGCATCATGCCAGGCCGGCAGAGCGCTGAATTAAGCAGGTAGATAATGACTATTCACTCGTATCGCAACGCCTCAATCGGATCCAGTTGCACAGTTTTCTCACCGGAAAATAGCCACAAACAAGCCCCACCTGTACCGATAACAGCTGATCTTGGCCGGGAATTGATCCATTCCGAGTATAGCCGTCGACTATAAATTTGAAGCCGCATAAGCCCCTCCACAAAAAGACTGTTTTTATCCTCTTTACTATCAAAACGTCTGTGGTATAATTGCCGCAGAAAACAGGATGCCGTCATATCGGTACGGTTCACAATTCGAAGGAGGGAACACGTCATGTGCAAAATCACAATCATTGAGTACAGCATGTATGGACATATTTACAAAATGGCAGAAGCTGTTGCAGAGGGTGTGCGTGAGGTTGAGGGGTGTGAAGCGGTCATCAAGCGCGTGCCGGAGACTCTGCCCAACGAAGTTTTGGAAATGATGGGGGCGCTGGAAGCGCAGAAGGGCATGGCGCATATCCCGATTGCAACGGTGAATGACCTTGCTGAGTCCGATGCCATTATATTCGGTACACCAACCCGTTTCGGCAATATGTGCGGCCAGATGCGGCAGTTTCTTGATGCGTCCGGCGGACTCTGGATGAAAGGGGCGCTTGTCGGCAAACCGGGCAGTGTCTTCTGCAGTTCTGCCACCCAGCATGGCGGCCAGGAATCAACAATTCTCAGCTTTCATACTACCTTGCTGCACCAGGGCATGGTCGTGGTGGGCCTCCCCTACTCATTTGCCGGACAGATGGGTTTTTCAGAAGTTACCGGCGGCAGTCCCTATGGCGCAACGACAATTACCGGCGGACAGGGTGAGCGGATGCCGAGTGAGAATGAGTTGGCCGGAGCCCGTTTCCAGGGTGCTCATGTTGCCCGTATTGCACTTAAACTAAAAGGATAGGTACTTTCAATGAAACTTTTTTCTCCACTGAAACTTGGCGCAGTCGAGTTAACTGCCCGCGTCGTTATGGCTCCCATGACCCGAAACAGGGCAATCGGAAATGTACCCAATATACTGATGGCTGAGTACTACGGCCAGCGGGCCGGTGCCGGACTGATCATAACCGAAGGAACATCGCCCTCCCCCAACGGCCTTGGGTATCCGCGTATTCCCGGCATCCATTCACCGGAGCAGACCGAAGGCTGGAAGCTGATTACCGATGCCGTCCATGCCCGCGGCGGCAAGATATTTATCCAGCTTATGCACGCCGGGCGGGTAGGTAACAAAGAAAACCTGCCGCCGGGGGCGGAACTGATTGCACCTTCTGCAGTCGGCGTAAGCGGCAATATATGGACCGACCGTCAGGGCGAGCAACCGTACGATATGCCGCGCGAGATGACACCGGACGATATCCGGCATGCCGTCAGCGAATACGCACAGGCGGCGCGCAACGCCATTACAGCCGGTTTCGATGGTGTTGAAATCCATGGTGCCAACGGCTACCTGATTACGCAATTTCTCGATCCGGGATCCAATCTCCGGAGCGATGAATATGGCGGAGATAGAGCACAACGAAACCGCTTTGCACGGGATGTTGCAGGGGCAATATGTGCAGCGGTCGGCTCCGAGCGGGTCGGAATCAGGCTCTCCCCCTATGGTGTTTTCAACGATATGAGCGGAGCCTACGAAGGAATTGCCCAACAGTATGCCGCATTGGCGGCTGATATGGGTACACTGCGGCTTGCTTACGTCCATCTGGTTGACCATTCGGCCATGGGAGCGCCCAAACCGGAACAATCAACCGTCGAACTGATCAGTCGCACATTCCGGGAAAGTGGCGGCGGTGCGGTAATACTTTCCGGCGGATATGATCGTGAGCGGGCTGAGACAGATCTGGCACGCGGTTCAGCCGACCTGATCGCCTATGGCCGGCCATTTATTGCTAATCCGGATCTGGTCGAGCGCTTGAAGATCAATGCGCCGCTGAATATTCCTGACCAAGCGACATTTTACTCTCCGGATAGCTCAGGGTACACCGACTACCGCTGCCACACTCTGTAGCGGTTACCGCATAAAAAAGGGGGACACTTTTCAGTGTCCCCCTTTTTTATTTCTCTCCACCCTGTCGTCAATTTTAAGGGCCTCCGGCGAGTTCCTTAATTGTGAGGATCAATATACTGTTTCAGGCAGACCCGCGTACTGAAGGCAGCACACCACAGCAGGGAACGACCCCCGTTATATATAGCATTCCGCCCGGGCGCATCAACCAACGGGCAGGGTAGAGAGAGCAAAACGACTGGCTAATTATTACTCCGATGAAAGTTATATTTCAAGAGCTTTGTATACGTTTTCAGCGGCTCTGCAAAAAAACAGTCAGCTGATCAATTTCATTCATCATTTGCGCAAAAGCAGGAAACGTAAGCGACTGTGGCCCATCAGAAAGCGCTTTTTCCGGTTCGGGATGCACCTCTATCAACACACCGTCAGCTCCCGCAACCAGTGCCGCCTTTGCCATCGGTGAAACCAGCGAGCGTTTGCCAGTGGCATGTGATGGATCGACCATGATGGGCAGGTGCGACAGTTCCTTAATCAGCGGTACGATCGAGAGATCCAGAGTGTTGCGGGTAGCGGTTTCAAAGGTCCGGATACCCCGTTCACACAGGATAACCTGACTGTTACCCTCCGCCAGAATATATTCTGCCGCCGCCAGAAACTCCTCAACCGTAGCACTCATGCCCCGTTTCAGCAACACCGGCTTACGGATTTTTCCCAACTCCCGCAGCAGGTCAAAGTTCTGCATGTTGCGAGCCCCAACCTGCAACAGGTCAGCATACTCGGCAACCAGGCCGACAGTATCCGGACTCATGACTTCGGTAACGATCGGCAGACCACTTTCTTTGCCCGCAATTGCCAGCAGTCGTAATCCTTCTTCACGCAATCCCTGGAACGTGTGTGGACCGGTTCTGGGCTTAAAAGCACCGCCGCGCAGCATATCCGCACCGCAGTGCCTTACAAAGAGTGCCGTTTTGACGATCTGTTCCTCGCTTTCCACCGCGCAGGGACCGCCAACAACGACCGGACGACATCCCTGACCGACCTTGACACCGGCGACGTCAACAATCGTATCGTCGGGATGAAAGTCGCGCGACACCAGCTTGTAAGGTTTGGAAACGTGGATTACCCTCTGCACACCCGGCAGCTCCAGTATTTTGCAATCATCCACATAGCCATGGTTGCCCAACACACCGATGGCGGTTCGCTCACTCCCCGGAATCGGCTCAGCCCTGAAACCCATTTCAGAAACGATCTTTGAGATGGCATCCACATCAGCCTGGGTTGCGTTATGATTCATAACTATCAGCATTTCAGTCCCCCACTTTACTCGTGACGTTCGCTCATCTTTTCCAGTTTTTCCATCTGATGCACAACAACACGGTTCCCCTGCACCTCGATAATGCCCTCATCTTTGAGTTTTCGTAAGGTGCGGGAAATGGTTTCACTGGCTGTGCCAAGTCGAGAGGCCAGTTCACCTTTCTTTATCCCCAGGTCGATGTAGGTGATACCACCGAAATTGGTCGAACTCTCGGCGGCGCGCCGCACAAGAAAAGAGGCCAGTCGCGACGTAACATCGGCAAACGAGAGCTCTTCAATCTGACGGGCAAACTGTCGCAGCATCAGTGAGAGCGATACGACAAGATTCAGGGCGAAGTTCGGGTTATGACTCATCAGCTCCATAAAACCCTGTCGGGGCAGATACAGCACTTCTCCTGCTTCCATTGCTCGTGCTTCAGCCGGATATTTGCCATCACCAAAAAATGCCGCTTCGGCAAATGTTTCCCGAGGCTTTACAAAGTGCAGCACCTTTTCGCGTCCATCCGGAGACATCCGACAAAGCTTGATACTTCCGGACAGCAGCAGATAAAATCCGGTCGCCTCTTCACCCTCACTGAACAGGGTTTCCCCTTTTCTAAAGGTGCGACGTACCGTAATCGCTGCCAGCTCAGAAAGATCTGAATCATTCAGACCGGAAAAAAGCAGCGGTTTTTTAAGTTGTTCGATCAGTTCCATAAAATAATCTTACTTTTAAAGCAGGACCACGGAGGTCACGGAGGATATATGAAGAAAACAAAAGAATACTATTTCAATTCTCCGTTTTCCTCCGCGGTGAGCTTTGATTTTATTTTTTCATAAATACAGCAATTTTCTCAGCCACCTGCGGTGCCGTAAAACCAAACTGTTCCGCAAGGATCTTGTCCGGTGCTGAAGCGCCAAAATGCTCTATGCCGATAAATAGTCCGGCGCAGCCCACAATGCGGCCCCATGGCTGACCGCAGCCGGCTTCGAAAGCCACGCGCGGAATACCGGCAGGAGCAACCTGATTGCGATACTCTGCCGGTTGAGCGAGAAATGTTTCCAAGCAGGGGACGGATACGACACGGGCATGTATACCCTGCCCCGTGAGTAATGCTGTCGCTTCTGCAGCCACATGCACTTCGGAACCACTCGCCATAATGACGACATCTGGTGCACAATCCGGCGTCGAAACAATATAGCCGCCTTTGAGCGCGTCGGCCGGTGTGAACGATGCAGGGCGGGCAATAATCGGCAGTTTCTGCCGGGTCAGGATCAGCGCAGTCGGGCCGCTGTACTGCAGGGCTGCCTGCCATGCCATGGCAGTTTCTGTACCGTCAGCCGGACGAATAACCTGCAGGCCCGGAATCAGACGCAACGACGCGACATGTTCGATCGGTTGATGAGTCGGGCCGTCTTCACCGACAAAGAAGGAGTCATGGGTGAAGATATAGATCGCCTGCTGGTTCATCAGAGCAGAGAGGCGAACTGCCGGACGACAGTAGTCGGCAAAGACCAGAAAGGTTGCCCCATAGGGAATAAAACAACCATAAAGTGCCATGCCGTTAACGACCGCACCCATAGCGTGTTCACGAATGCCAAAATGCAGATTGCGGCCGGCAAAGGCTCCGCTCTGTACAGATGACGAACCTTTGATATCGCTGTTGTTAGATGGCGATAGATCGGCTGAACCGCCAACCAGTGATGGTATCAGTTCCGCTGCCTTCTGCAGAACAGTGCCCGACAAAGCCCGCGTTGCACCATCTTTTCCGGCTACTGCTGCCAGCAGCTCCTCAGACAGGTTAACAGGGAGGTGCTTGTGCCACATTTCATCCCACAGCTTCGATTTTTCGGGATTGGAGGCATGCCAGGCTTCAAAGCCACGCTGCCAGGCAGAATAGTTCTGTTTTAATTCATCAACACGCAGCTGACAGACATCGCGTACCTCTTGGGGAATCTCAAAGGCAGGGTGCGGCCAGCCAAGGTTGGCACGGGTAGCAGTGATTTCATCCGGGCCAAGCGGTGAGCCATGAGCGCCGGAGGAATCCTGCTTGGCAGGGCTGCCGAAAGCGATATGCGTTGTTGCGATAATTATTGACGGGCGATCTTTGTCAGCTTTGGCGGCAGCAATGGCAGCAATGATCTGTTCATAATTATGACCGTCAATCTCCTGAACCTGCCAGCCGGTCGATCTGAAACGGCCGGCAACGTTCTCTGACCAGGCCAGATTGGTTTTACCCTCGATTGTGATACTGTTGCTGTCGTAAATATAGACGAGATTGCCCAGTTTCAGGTGACCGGCCAGCGCTGCCGCCTCATAGCTGATACCTTCCTGCAGGTCGCCATCACCGATCAGCGCATACACGGTGTGATCGATCGGGTTGAAATCAGGAGTATTAAAACGCTCAGCTGCCATTTTTGAGGCCAAAGCCATACCGACGCCATTGGCAAAGCCCTGCCCAAGCGGCCCGGTTGTAACTTCAACGCCAACCGTGTGGCCGAATTCCGGATGCCCGGGAGTTTTGCTTCCCCACTGGCGGAAATTTTTCAATTCATCCAGCGGCAAATCATAACCGAACAGATGCAGCAGTGAATACAGCAGCATAGAGCCATGACCGGCTGAAAGGACAAAGCGGTCACGATTTGGCCAGCGCGGATCTTCAGGGTTAAATGAGAGAAAATTGCCCCACAGACCGAAGGCACAGTCAGCAGCCCCCATCGGAAGTCCGGGGTGACCGGAATTAGCTTTTTCAACGGCATCAACCGAAAGAAAACGGATGGCATCGGCACAAAGCCGGGCCTTGTCAGCGGGAATCATAATGTGGCGCATGGTAGATCCTTTCATCTGGGAATGTAATGAACTATGTGAAATGATTAAAACCCTCAGTTGGAACGAGATACGGACTGCCATCCGGGTTGACGACTGTCACCCCGCGAGAGCTTGACACTATACCAATACGTGTCGCCGCAATGCCACACTTTTTCATGCAGGTAACTATTTTTTCCCGATTGGAACAGGTTGCCGTGAAGCAGAGTTCGTAATCTTCTCCTCCGGAAAGTGCCAACTGATACGGAATAGTGGGGAAATGAGCCGTGTGTCTGCGGAAGTTTATGGAAAGTGGAAGGTCAGCAAGACTGAGACAGCCTCCGACAGCCGATTTTTCGGCAATATGACCAAAATCAGCAAGGACACCATCACTGATGTCGATCATGGCAGTAGCCAACCCGCCTTCGGACAGTGCAAGAGCAGCTGCAACCTGTGGATTCGGGTCGAGCAGACGTGAGAGGAGAACATCAGCCACTCCTCCACCACCCACTTCCACCAGCTTCAGCCCAAGTGCCGCATCGCCCAGCGTGCCGGTCACCCAGATATCATCGTCCGGCATCGCACCACTCCGCCGCACGATCCGCTCGGGATACTGCTCCCCCATGATAGTCACGGAAAGTGACAATCCGAAGCGTGACGAACAGGTATCGCCGCCGATCAGGGTAACGCGGTTTTCATCAGCCATGGCGAGAAATCCACGCATAAAGTCATCTATAAAATCAAGCGTAAGGTCTGCGGGCAGTGCAAGTGAGAGAAGCGCCCAGCGAGGAGCCGCACCCATAGCGGCAATATCAGAAATACTGACGGCCAGAGTTTTTCGCCCCAGACGATATGGATCATGCCAGGCACGACGGAAGTGTACATCCTCCAACAGCATGTCGGTCGAGGTGAGCAGCTGCATTCCTGCTGAAAGTACCGTTACTGCAGCATCATCACCAATGCCGGTACGAACACTTTCATGCGCACATACTCCAGAAGTGATGCGGGAAATAAGACCGAATTCGCCAAGATTGGCGCGAACGAACGAAGATGAAGTGGACACGGGTATAGTCAGTTCCGGTGCATGGATTTTGTAGGTGGTTCAGGAACCACATTGTAGCGCACCGGACTTTAATCGCAAGCAAAAACCATTGCCTGTGTATCGTGAAATAATGTTGCAACGCCATGACTGATATGCTATTTTTTCGCGGTTTACATACACTTGAACATACATGAGAAAAGGAGCTTTACGTGAAAATCATTACCTCAACAAAACTGTTTACGGCCACCCTTTGTGTGGCTGCACTTGTAGGCTGCCAGGGGAGCACCGCTCCCGGCGGAGCAAAATCGGAAGGAAAAAAAGAGGGCAAGGTTCTGGCTGAAGTGAATAACGGCAGCATCACCACTGGCGATTTTGACCGTGAGCTGAAGAATCTTCCTGAATACCTGAAAGCGATGGCCGATACTCCACAGGGTCGCAAAGAGATGCTGGACACGATGGTCATTCGTGAACTGATTCTTCAGCAGGCATCCAAAGACGGTATCGATAAGGGAGCCGAAATTGAGGAAAAACTTCAGGACCTTAGAAAGCGTCTGATTGTGGAATCGTTCCTCAAGAAAAAAGTTGAAGTTGAATCAAAGGTTTCCGACGAAGACATGAAGAAATTCTATGAGCAGAACAAGGACAAGTTCAAATCCGGTGAGCAGATCAAAGCCAGCCATATTCTGGTAAAAACGGAAAAAGAAGCCAAGGACGTCGCGGCCCAACTGAAAGCCGGCGGTAATTTTGAGGAACTGGCCAAGAAAAGCTCTGTTGATTCATCCTCTTCCAAGGGTGGTGATCTGGGTTGGTTCGGCAAAGGCAGCATGGTGCCGGCGTTCGAAAAAGCAGCACTTGCGCTTAAAGAAGGACAGATTTCTGACGTTGTCAAATCCGATTTCGGCTTCCACATCATCAAGCTGACCGGCAAACGTCCGGCCGGTATCCGTCCGTTTGAAGAGGTAAAAGAGCAGATCAAGGGCGCAATTATGCCGACCAAACAGCAGGAAGTTTTCCAGAAAATCAAGGAAGAGCTGAAAAAGACCGCCAAGATTACGGTTAAGGAAGATGTATTAAACAGCATTGGCGGCAAAAAAGAAGAAGTGAAAGCCGATGAGAAAAAAGCTGTTGAGGCTCCCAAGCCGGCTGCTGCTGAAAAGAAATAGTGTCCCTCCAGCCTCGTGCTGGCACGCATTTAACTGATAAAACCGGAAGTGCGGGAGTGTGTCCCCCTTCCGGTTTTTACTTAACGAGTGAAGAAACGAGTGAACCTATGAAGCATCATGCTTTGGCACTAGCGACAACCAGTCTGGCTCTTTTATTGGCAGGAGGATGCGCCGGCACCGACACAGTTATCACCAATGACCCGCTGACAACGACAATGAAAGCCGATCAGCCAGGCACCTCTCCGGACGTTCCCCAAAAGCCAAAAAACGTTACGAATGCTATCGTTGCCGTTGTCAACGACGATATCATCACCCTGCATGACGTCAACAAGGAAGCCCTGCCGGCCCTCAATGAAGCAGAAAAAAAGGCTGCCTTGAATGACGCGGCCCGGAGCCTGATCCGCCATACGGCCCTTGATCGTCTGATTGAAAAAAAGTTGACCGAGCAAAAAATCAAGGAACTGAGTATTCGTGTTTCTGAAGAAGAGGTCCGTCAGGCAATTGATGATGTACGCAAGCAGAACAACATCCCTACTCAGGAGGCCCTTGTTGCGGCTTTGGCAGGACAAGGGCTTTCCTTTGACCAGTATCGCGCCCAACTCCAGGAACAGATCGAAAAGTTAAAACTGGTAAGTATGGAAGTGCGGGCCAAGGTTCAGGTTACCGAATCAGAAATGCGTGAATA
>JAYTVV010000093.1:0-7352 GCA_043743795.1 Geobacteraceae bacterium | reverse complement strand
CGGCACCCCGAACCGGAATATTCTCTGGCAGGCACAAACACCACAGTCATTCAGGTTCAGTAAAATTTTCGCGGCTCATCAGGCCGCTGAGGCAGATTGTTTCATAGGCACTGATGATGCTTCGCTCATTGAGCGCATCGGTGGACAGGTGCATATTGTCAGCGGCACCTATTGCAATATCAAGATAACAACGCCTGAAGATCTTTTACTGGCAGAAGCCTTTCTGGCATCAGAAAAGAAAAAGAGGACACTCCATGACACAACTGCCGCCTGACAAGATTCTTATTGTGGATGACGAACGGGACATTGCCCAGATTCTCAAACTGCATCTTGAAGATGCCGGCTACCATACCAGCTGGGCTGCTGATGGAGAATCCGGATTGAATCTGCTTCACTCCAGCGGTTTTGATCTCGTGCTGCTTGATGTGCGTATGCCTGGAATCAGCGGCGTGGAGGTATTACAACGCCTGAAGACCGATAATTTTGATGCCGCCGTCATCATGATGACGGCTCACGGCAATGAAAACCTGGTGACAGAGTGTATGAAGGCGGGGGCAGCCGACTATGTTGCAAAACCGTTTGATATCGACGACCTGTTGCGCCGTATAGAGCGGGCAATTGACAACCGACGTACTTTAAAGGCGAAGCTGGCATTGGAACAGGAAAAAGAGGATTTCATCTTCATGATCTCCCACGACATGAAAAACCCTATTACCGCAGTGGTAGGTTCCATTGACATTGTGCGCGAAGGACGACTCGGGCCGGTGAATCCTGAACAGGCAGACTACCTTCAATCGGCCATCGAGAGCTGCGGAGAAGTTGAGACAATGATCAACAACCTGCTTGACGTACATCGCTTCGACACCGGCAGAATGCAAGCCAGGATCAGCCATATCAATCCCCATGCGTTGCTTGCAGCCACCGCGCGGCAGTTTTCTCCGGCCGCCGAGCGGGAAAACATCACATTGACTCTTGAGCCGCAGTCCGACACCTCTGAAATAGCAGTAGACAGCTCAATTATGGAGCGTGTGATTGCCAACCTGATTGGCAATGCCATAAAATTTGTCCCGGAGGGGGGATTAATCACCATTTCATGTCGTTGTATCGAGCGCAGTGAACTTCACCAGATGGGAATCCCGGCCAGTGTCCCGGTGCTTGTCACTAATCCGGAGAATAACTGTTTTGTCCGAATCAGTGTCTGTGACAGCGGAACCGGTATTTCTCCCGAAGATCTGATCCACATCTTCGAACGCTATGTTCAGGCAGACAACAGGTCGGTACGAAGTCGCGGCGGGGCCGGTCTGGGACTGGCGTTCTGCAAAAAAGCGGTGGAAAGCTTTAATGGCAGTATCTGGGCCGAAAGTATCGTGGGTGAAGGCAGTAGATTCATCGTTCTGCTACCCAGTCATCCTCATTAAATGCATGCACATCAATTAAACCCAGGAGAAACGTGTATGACAGTGAAAAATTTCGTCCTTATCCCGGTAATCTGCCTGCTGATCTGCATCGGCCAAGCTTCGGCAGCCGGAATCGATACCAGTAAGTCTATTACTATCGGCAGCGGCGCCAAAACGATATTCGAATTTACCGACCCGGACTGCCCCTTTTGCCGCAAAGCTTCAGCTTATTTTGAAGGCAGGACGGACGTGACGCGGCACATCTTCTTTTACCCGCTCCCCCGTCACACACGGGCAAAGGAAAAAGCCCGTTTCGTTCTCTCCATGCCGGACAAGGCCAAGGCATACCATGATATCATGTCAGGGAGGCTGGATACAGCCCCCCAACTGGCTTCGACTCCGGAAGGGATAAAGCTGCAGGAGGAACAGTTTGATATTGCAAAAAAACACAAAGTAGATTCCACACCGACGTTCATGATCAATGGCAGGATAATTGAGGGCTTTGATGTAAAGAAAATCGAAGAAGCGTTGGGGCCGAAGCGGTAATACGCAGACAAAGAACACGAAAGAAACTGAAATGCAGCATGACGCCATAATTCCTGACACATCAGAAGAGCCCGCAGCAATGACAGCATCACCTATTGCTCTAAACCAGATCAGAGTTGCAGGATGTATCATGACACGCGGGTAATATGATCGTGACAGTTGTTCCCTGTTTGACGACAGAAGCAATGTCGATGTATCCGCCATGCTTCGTAACAACAGCCTGTGTTGTCGACAGCCCCAACCCGGTTCCATCGGGACGGGTCGTAAAGTATGGATCAAAAACTTTATGAAGATGTTCTTTTTCAATGCCGCAGCCGCTGTCGATAAATGTTATCTTCACATACTCCCCGGCTTCCAGAAGATATATGTTGCCTTTTTCGAAGATGCAATCTTCGATTTGAACTGTAATTGAACCGCCAGTCGGCATTGAAGACATTGAATTTAGGACTATATTGTTGAATGCCTGATTTATCTGCCCGCTATCAACATCGATCATCCGGGCTGCCCTGTTTTCCACAAGCCCCTCTATCCTACTGCCACTCAACAACAGTGAAAGAGATTCCTCTACCAGTTTTTCCGCTGAATTCGGCGCCCGGAGCGGAGCAACTCCCTTGGAAAATTCAAGTAATTGCCGGGCAAGCTCTGCAGCCCTGAACGACGATTTTTCGGCAGCCTCCAGGAGTTGTCCAACCTTGTTATGATCTGTAAGATGCTTTCTGGCAAAAGAGATATAGCCGATTACCCCGGTAAGGACGTTATTAAAATTGTGGGCGATACCAGCCGCAAGGAAGCTGATCGATTCAAGCTTTTGCGTTTTCAAACGTTCTTTCTGGATAAGCTTCTGATCAGTAATATCACGGCCAATGCCGACAAAAGAGAGAGAACCGTCCTGATTAGTGAGACACGAGCCGTTTGCCGTATACGACACCCAGGTTCCGTTTTTGTGCAGAACCCGGTATTCTACTCCCCGCTGACTTTTCCCCGTTTCCATAACAAGTGTAAGAAAATTGAAACAAGCGGTCACATCGTCAGGATGAACAAAAGGTGCGAATGGGTGCCCGACAACTTCAGAGATTTCATAGCCAAATGCCGTTTTCCACTGAGGAGAAACATAGGTAAACATCCCGGAAGCAGAGAGAACAAAAATCACGTCATTGACATTCTCCACAAAAGAACGAAACAGCTGTTCGCTTGCCTGGAGAGCCTCTTCAATTTTTTTGCGCTCCGTCACATCCTGCCCGACAGATAATACTCCCAGATATTTTCCCTCTGCGTCTTCAAGCTTATGGTTGCTCCATGAAATCCATCGGCGCTCCCCGTTTTTACGCATGTTTTCATTTGTGTTTGTCGTAAATGGTACGGGATTTTCTATTAAGTTCGCGATCATATCCTGCAGGTTCCGGCCGCTGCTCTCTGTTTCAGGAACGATCGTACCGACGACACTTCGCCCCAGCAGTTCCTGCTCCGAAAATCCAAAAAATGATTGTGCATATTCGTTAAAGAACGTGATGTTACCGCCACGATCCATTTTAAGTATCAGCGTACGAGCCTTCTCAACCAGCTCACGATAGTTTTTTTCACTTTCTTTCAATGCGGCATCAGAATACTGCAACGCATGTATCGTATTGGAATGCTTGTCGGCCATTTCGTCAAATACACGTACAATACCGCTTAATTCTCCACTGGGCAGTTGGTCGGATACCCGGAGCATACCATCACCATGAACAACGTTGTCTGCGGCGTTCTCAATCTGAGCCAGTTGGCCGAACACCTTTCTTTTGCTGAAAGACACCGTCATTCCAAACAATAGTATCAACAGTCCTGAAAACAAGGCAACCATGTACCCGATCTGCCAGTAACTTTTATTCAACACTTCTGCTTTATCAAGACCGGTACGGACATACAGGTAGGGAACCTTTTCATGCTTCAACCGCATCGCTCGATAGCTGAAAAACCGTTCAATGCCAAGATTGCCCTTACCCTCAAATGAACCACGGCCAGCATCAGAAGATATTATGGTAAAAAGATCCGGCCTGTCCTGCTTACCCGCCAGACTCGCACTGACTGACGAATATAATATGGTGCCTTTATGGTCAACAAGAGCAACAGAAGAGGCTCGATTGGTCGTAAACTGGCTGTACATATCAAGCGGAACAGTAACAATAATGATATCTGAAATAGTGCCGGAGACGTTTTTAGCGGGGTAGGCAAACGCAAATACCGGAGTGCCTGATATGCGGCCAACCATGTACTCACCGGAAGAGAAAACACCGCTCGTGAGTGCATTTTTGAAAAAACGCCGGTCAGCGACAGACGTGACAGCGCCAGTCTGCGGAAGTGCCGAAGCCCACACTAATCCCTGTGTGTCCGCTATCAGAATATTTGTAATTTTGGCGTTTGCAGCGACTAGAGCAGAAAGAATATGCTCTGAATCAGACCTGTTGTGGCTCTGAACAGCGGGGAGAAATGATATTGTTGTTACCAGCTGCTCCAGACCGGATACGAGCAGCAACTGGTCATTATAAATCTGGGTGGCAGTTGCGGTTGTGACAGAATATGCTTCATTTATTTCGTGAGTTTGCAACAACTTACCAGCGCAGAGACCAAATCCGACGGTAAACAGCACCATCAGTGAAAACAGTCTCACTATCAGCGTACGCATGGATGATGAATAAAGAGTTTTCATACGTCACTTGTAGCTCATCATTGCCCCTTTGTCAAAACTCCATCGGCATGGCCTTGACCTGCCTGGCAGTAAAAACCGGACCATCCTTGCAGACATAGACGTTACCCACATTGCAGCGGCCGCATTTGCCCAGGCCGCATTTCATCCGGTTTTCAAGCGTTGTATAGACCTGCTCGTCGCTGAAGCCTAATTTCTCCAGCACCGGCAAAGTGAACTTGATCATGATCGGGGGGCCGCAGACCAGCGCGATGGTGTTCTCGGCTGATGGCGCCGCTTCCCCCAAGATCGTCGGCACGAAACCGACCTGGCCGTCCCATTCCGGGCCGTTGCCCCCGGGATCGACGGTTTTGACGAGGCGGACGTCGCCGCGCTCCTGCCACTCCTGCAGCTCCCGCTTGTACACAAGATCGGCCTCGGTGCGCGCGCCGTAGACAATCGTGATCTCGCCGAACTTGTCGCGCAGATCGAGGCAGTTCCAGATCAGGGTCCGAAGCGGCGGCAGAGCGATGCCGCCGGCGACGAACACAAGATTCTTCCCGTAAAATTCTTCTATCGGATATGAATTGCCGTAGGGTCCGCGTACCCCCATGGTGTCGCCCACTTCAAGACGGCGCAATTCCTCCGTCACCCTGCCAACAGAGCGGAAGCTGCACTCGATGTACCCTTTTCTGGTTGGTGAAGAGGCGATGCAGAAGGTGGACTCGCCGGCGCCGAAGGCCGAGTATTCGGCAAACTGACCGGCCCGGTAGACGAAACTTTCTCTGATCTTTTCATCCTGAAACACCAGGCGCAGCGTGCGCACGTCCGGGGTTTCGTCGATGACAGCTTCGACGGTGGTCAGGAAGGGGAGGTAGATGTTTTTGTTGGCGTTGTCACACATGGCTAAAACCTTTTTCACCAAAGACGCTTTTGAATTTACTTTTTACTTATCTCTTCAACAATGGCGGCGATGTCGATCCCGACCGGGCAGAGGCGGATGCAGCGGCCGCAGCCGGTGCAGAGAGTCTGCCCGAACTTGTCGTCATAGTATTTGAATTTGTGCATGATGCGGTTGCGGTAGCGTTTGGGCTGCTGGTCCCGGGGGTTATGTCCCGAGGCGTGGTGGGTGAATTTCCAGAAGCCGCAGGCGTCCCAGCTTTTGCGGCGTTTGCCGCTCTTCTCGGTCCCTTCGTCCACGATGTCGAAACAGTGGCAGGCGGGGCAGACAAAGGCGCAGGCGCCGCAGCCGACACAGCGGGTGGCGATGGAGTTCCAGGCCGGGTCTTCGAAGTGGTCGTCCAGCCAAGCCTTGACTTTCTTCAGGTCGAAGGTTTCAGTCTGGGGCGCGGCCAGCGGCAGCGCTTTGGCTGTTGTCTGTTCGCTGAACAGTTCCTTGTGGCTGGCGATCATCGCCTCACCTTTGTCGCTGCAGCTCTCGCAGGCGTAGCCGCCGCCTTCCACGGGGGTCAGAAACAGGTCGCTCCCTTTCGTGTCGGCGGGAGAGAGGCCGACCGCTGTGCAGAAGCAGGCGTCGTCGGCGGCCGTGCAGGCCATGCCGATGACCGTGGTTTTCTTTCTCCGCTCCAGGAAGAATTCGTCCTTGTAGTCCCAGGAGAAGACCGCATCCAGCACCGGGATGGCGGCGGCGTCGCAGGGGCGTACCCCCACCAGCACGGTTGCGGGAAAGCGGGCCGGGTCGATGTCGGTGATCTGTACCTGCTGCCCTTCCTTGGCATAGGACATGATGTCCTCGCAGAGGGGGAAGAAGGTTTCCTTGCCGGATCTGCGCGGCAGCTGGTCGGTGACCATGTCGCCTGCGCTCTGTATCGGCTCGTACAGCAGAGTGCCGGCGTTCATGTGCGGGGCGACGACGCGAGCCCCCTGCTTGATCAGCGTGTCCAGGAGGGCGTTCAGGTTTTGTTGGGTGATGTATTTTTGCATGTAAAACCTTTTGTTATTTAATAAAACTCTGGTCATCTTTTTCGGTAAACATCGTCAGTGGTCCCTTATCATTAACTTCGAACCCGGCCTCGTAGTCATACAGTTCTTTGAGCTCTTTAGCCATTTTGCGGTTGAGGAGGTTCAGGGGGATGTCCATCGGGCAGACCCGTTCGCATTCGGCGCAGCCGGCGCATCTTCCCGCCAGATGCATGGCACGGACGATGTGCCAGGCGGTGTTGCCGGCCGGACGGGGGGTCGTGTCCACCATCTGCGGTTTGTTGCGGTCGCAGAGGCACTGTTCGCAGAAGCAGAACGGGCAGACCTGACGGCAGGCGTAGCATTTGATGCATTTGGCGAACTGTTCTTTCCAGTAGGCCCACCGCTCGGCCGGAGTCAGCGCTTCCAGGCGGGCGATTTCGGTGGCGTATTTTTGTTCCAGCCCGGGGGTAACCGGGGTCTGGGTCGGGACGAAGTCGCACCCGGCCGGCAGGTGGGCGTCACATTCGGTGCATTTGGGGGCGATGGTCTCAGCGGTCAGTGCCGTATTCGGCTGAACCGTGGAACCGAGCACTCCGGCGCAGGGGACGCCGATCAGGTAAAGGTCTTCGCGCTTCAACTGCGATTCCCCCATCAGTCCGGTCAGGGCTTTCAGGTCACACCCTTTGACGACGATGCCGATCTTCCCGGTTTTGGGAATTTCCTTCTTGGCTTTGGTGAGGTAGACGGCCAGGTTGTTGACGCAGGCAGGGGTGAAGATCAGTTTCTGCGCATCGTCCGGGGTGCTGATTACGATCGGCTGGGCC
>JAYTVV010000092.1:0-7063 GCA_043743795.1 Geobacteraceae bacterium | reverse complement strand
GCTAATCTGACACCGAGTACACAAAATAAAAATCCCGCTTTTAAGGCGGGATTTTTTGCTTCAATAAAAAAGGCACCTACAAGAAGTCTTGTAAGTGCCCTGAATTGTTGGCTCCCCCTGTCGCACCGAGTTCGAACTTTTTTTGAAGATCCGCCCTACGGTTTTATCGATCAATTGAGGCGGTACTCCCTAATAACAAAAGTGTCCGGAGAACCAGGCGTGTTTCAGTAAAAGGTGGTCACACTAATTCAGCAAATTTTTCGCATATGCTTCCACAGCTCAAGCCGGTCTTGGGCCGTAAGCAGCAACAAATACATCGACAGCGCGGGCGGTATCCAGCATCAGTTGCAGCGCGGCTATTGATTAGCGATTAGAGGAAGTTTTGCCGTAGACAGTAGCCGCAAAAATACATTGCAATAAAATAGTTAGTTTGCTATCTATTTTGTGTGGACATATACAAAACAAAAATCAATCGTGGCAACCTTCTCTTTCGTCTTACGTACCTGAGCCGTCGCTGGCGTAAGGTTCTCGATGCCGAGTTTCAATCTTCGGACCTTACCGATGCCACATGGCGCCCCCTCCTGCATTTGCACATTCTCGGTGAGGACATTCGTCAGAAGGATCTGGCAGCCTCCCTCGGCATCGAGGGGCCGTCCCTGGTGCGTCTTATGGACAGCCTGATCGCTAAAGGTCTGATTGAACGGTCAGAAGATGTCCGGGATCGACGGGCAAAACTCCTGCGTTTAACCCCTGAAGGCCTCAAACTGGTGGGGCTTATCAGGGAAACGGTAACAGGCCTGGAAGATGGGATCTTCGGCTCGTTCAGTGATGACGAGGTCGTTCAATTTGCTGATTTTGTGCAGCGACTTGAATCATCGGTTATCGATGCAGTGGATCGGCACAAGCCTTGAGTTATGTAGCAGTATGCAAGATCATCCGTCGTGAGTGGCCACACCTTGTCCTGGCCGCCCGCGGAACCATTGCCGCAGTTGCCGCTCTGGCTGTGGCGATCCTGTTGAAACTGGAGTGCCCCTATTGGGCTGCCATGACGGCGCTGATCGTCATCCAGCCGACCCGCGGACTGCTCCTGGAAAAGAGCTATTACCGCCTGCTCGGCACAGCCGCCGGTTCGGTGGCTGGGATGATGATGCTCCTCTCCTCCCGGTCGCCGGCCATGCTGACGATCCTGCTCGCCCTCTGGCTGGCGGCGTGCGTCAGTGCCGGCAACCTGCAGTATGGCCTCCGTTCCTATGGTGCCATGGTGGCCGGCTGCACCAGCGCCGTCATTGCCATGGCCGGCTACAACAACCCACCCCACCTGCACGACCTGGTTTTCGGAAGAATCGCCTGCATCGTCATCGGGATCGTCATCTCTACGACGGTGACCCTGTTCTTCACACATCGCCGCTCGAAACGTGAACTGCTGGACCGTCTGCACTCGGCTACCGTGGCGAATATCGAGTGGCTGGCGTTGCTCGTGCGTGGAGGTGATGAAAAAGAGCTTCTTGCACTACGGCAGGATCTCCTTGTAGAAATTGCCGATATTGAAGATGCTTTGGATGCCGCCTGGGCCGGCTCTCTCGACCTCAAACGCAGGAAGCGCCACATCAGGGAGCTGATCGTCTCGCTGCTTTCACTTTTGGAAGCCGGCAAACTGGCTGGGGATCCTCTGGCCCGGCAGAATTCCAGAGGCAACCCCTGGCGGGAGTCCCTGGCCCGGCACCTGGAGGACGTTGCACTACACCTGGCTGAACAGGGAACGACCAGACCCGATGCTGCCGAGATGCGATCGGTTCTGAACGAGGCGGGTGCACACGCCCCCCTGTTGGGTGAGACGCTGGGTGAGCTGATCAATGCGTTGCAACTCGTCATAGACGAATGGGACTCGACAGTGCCGAAAACCGAACGGCCGCCCAGCAGCACCTTCATACGGTACCGCGACTGGCAGGAGTCGGGTCGGTCGGCAGTCCGTGCTGCTGCGGCCATTGCCGTAGTCGGTGTCGTCTGGCACTTCACCGGTTGGGCAGGGGCTCCGCTCATGTTGATGGCTACGTCTATCATGGTCAGCATCTTCTCAACGCATGATCGCCCGTCTGTCATGCTGTCCCACATCTTCTGCGGCGCCTCGCTCGGCGTAGCAGTGGCATTCCTCAGTCGACTGATCCTGCTGCCGGGAACCAGCAGTCCGCTCGCACAGACGGTCATCATAGTTCCCTTTCTCATAGCCGGCATCGTTGCGCTCTCACATCGCCGCACGGCCCTGGGTGCCATGGACTTCCTGCTCTTTTTCCTGTTTGTCATGCAGCCGGGAGTGCCGGCCGTTCCTGCGCCTCTCGTCTTTGTGGCGGGCGGGTTCGCCTGCCTCGGCGGGATTGCGGTTGCTATCCTTGCCTTCCGCTTCCTGCTGCCGATCGACCCTGCCAGGAGGTTGCGCACAATACTGATCGCCATCGTCCACGACCTGAACACCATGGCTGCGGCAAATTCACTGTCGCTAGTGGTAAAGTGCCGGGCCCGGACGCACCATAGGGTACTGCGGATGCTCGCCAATGCCAGGAAGCTGGATCACGATCTGAGTGACATCGTTGAGGGGGGGCTGGCAGCTCTGGTGATCGGCAGATGCCTGCAGAGGTTGAGGAAAACAGCCCTGAACGGCGAGGTTTCACTTGAGGACTCCGAGTCCCTTCGTGACATAGCGTTCCAACTCTCTGTGGCTATCCGGAAACCTGATGAAATCCTGTCACTGTTGTCGGACGTTTCCGGCAGACTGAGCGCAGCCATGGAGGTACACCCGCTGGGTCACCGTGCCACGTTTCCGCAGGCGTTATCTGTCAAGACTCATGCACAGCCATTTTCGTCGGGTATCTTGTGTGTCGGGAGGCGAGGCAGCCAGTGCCATATTTGAGATTCAAGGGATTCGATGCGGAGGGTCTAGGGTGGGCACTCCCGGTGTTTGTCGAGGAATTTTCACGTGTCGCCGCTGTGCCGCGGGAAATTGTGAAGGTAGAGCTGCTCAACATCACGCCGATAACGTCAACTCCTCATTCGCTGGAGATCTTCATGTTTCCGCGGAGCAGAAAAAGCATGACGCTATTGCGGCAACAATGCACGACCTGCTCAACCATTTCAATTACCGGGACGTCCATATCTTCTTCGTGCTACTGGCCCCTTCCCTGTACTACAAAGAAGGGATGCCATTGAAGAACATAAGCTGGTTGCCGGTCGATAGATGATCCGATATGCTTACACAATGAAATCGGCTGCAATCTCAGCCGACTTCTATCTGAAAAGCCTGTCGACCCGCAGGGCTGTTCGCAAAACACTACACACTATGAACCGCAGAAGATCATGAAAATTCTTACCATAGCATGCTGGAGCCACACGATAAAATATCACCTGTTTTCCCGGGAAGGATGGGCGGTATGTGCCTCGGGAATAATCGAGCGGGTTGGCCTCGGCGGTTCATTCCTCCATCAGGATGTTCCCGGCCGGGAGCCTCTTTGTGTAAAAATTGGCGACTGTGATCACCAGAACGCTGTTGTCAGTGTCATCGCCGCCCTGACTGATCCGCAGCACGGTGTCATTGCAGGCGCTCGGGAGATATCGGCCGTCGGCCACCGTGTCGCCCATGGGGGGGAGGACTTCCGGAACACGCGACAGATTGACGCCCAGATCCTCGACTCCATCCGGAACCTGCAGCACCTGGCACCACTTCACTTGGCACCCAACATCGCGGGCATCGAGGCCGCCATGCTGCACCTGCCTGCCATTCCCCATGTGGCGGTCTTCGACACCGCCTTTCACCTGTCCATGCCCGAGAGTTCCTATCTCTACCCTCTCCCCTATGAATGGTACGAAAAGCATGGCGTTCGCCGCTACGGTTTCCACGGCCCTTCGCACCTCTACCTTTCGCGGCGGGCGGCTGTCCTTCTCGACAAACCGGCCAATGCCTGCAACCTGATAACTATCCACCTCGACAGGGGGGTGTCGCTATGCGCCATGAGGAACGGCGTCTCCGTGGATACCAGCATGGGAATGACACCTCTCGAAGGAGCGGTCATGGATACACGCTGCGGCGACATCGATCCCGGCATCCAGCCTTATATTATGCAGAAGTTGAACCTTTCGGCACGTGAACTGGAACAGATCCTCAACAACAAAAGCGGCATACTGGGCATAACCGGCCGGAACATGGAGCGCCAGCACTTTTTGAAGGCAGCCATGGACGGGGACTCGCGCTGCATATTGGCTCTCGAGATAGAAACCTACCGCATCAGGAAGTACATCGGATCATACGTGGCGGCTGTCGGGCCGTTGGATGCAATGGTTTTTACCACGGGTTCCGGCGCGTCGGAATGGCCGGTGCGGGAGATGGTGCTGGATGGACTGGAGTGCTTCGGGATACGGCTTGACCGGGAGAGGAACCGGGCTATCCGCACGGAGTGTGAAGAGGTGCAGATTTCCGCAGCAGACTCTCTGGTCAGAGTCTGCGTCATACCAACAAATGAAGAGCTTGTCATTGCCGAGGATGCGGCAGCCCTTCACTCCGGGGCCTGCAGCGATCATCTGTATTGCAATTATTCCTTTGCCTGCGGAGACTTCGTCCCTTCTGCCTCTTTGGGATATTTCGGCGCATTGAATACTCATAACGTTTCTGAGGCACAATCATGAATATCAAAATTGACCCGCTCCCTGCGGAAAAGTCGAAAACAAAGATCACGGACGAATCGCAGCTCGGTTTCGGCAGGTATTTCACCGACCGGATGCTGCTGGTCGAATGGAAGGCTGGCCAGGGCTGGTGTGATGCTCGCATCAAGCCATATGAGCCGTTCACGCTTGACCCGTCTTGTATGGTCTTTCATTACGCCCAGGAGATCTTTGAGGGGCTCAAGGCTTATACATGGGCTGACGGCCGGGTCGTCTTATTTCGCCCCGAGATGAACGCCCGTCGCTTCAACCAGTCGGCCGAACGTCTCTGCATGCCTGAAATGCCGGAGGAACTTTTTCTCACGGGTATTGAACAACTGGTGGCCCTTGAACGGGAGTGGATTCCGACCGCACCCGGCACCTCGCTCTATATCCGGCCGGTCATGATCGCCGTCGAACCGGCATTGGGGATCAAGCCGTCCAGCCATTTCTACTTTTATGTGATCCTTTCTCCCGTTGGCGCCTACTACGCATCTGGCTTTTCCCCGGTCAGCATCTTGGTCGAAGACCATTTTGTGCGGGCAGTACCCGGCGGTACCGGCGAAGCCAAGACCGGCGGCAACTACGCCAGTTCTCTCAAGGCAGGGCTGGATGCGAAAAAGAAGGGATTCGATCAAGTGCTTTGGCTTGACGGCCGGGAACGGCGCTATATCGACGAAGTCGGGGCGATGAACATGTTCTTCGTGTATGGCCGGACCATCGTCACCGCCCCTTTAACCGGTTCAATCCTTCCTGGAGTGACGCGCGACTCGGTGCTTACATTTGCACCGACCCTTGGCTACGCGATCGAAGAGCGCCCCATCGATATCCATGAACTGATGGCTGACATCAGGAGCGGGAAGGTCACCGAGGCGTTCGGCAGCGGTACCGCAGCTGTGATAACGCCGGTCGGCAGGCTCAGTTACAAGAATGAGACATTGCAATTGAATGGTGGTGCCGTCGGTGAGATTACCTGGAATTTATATGACACCCTGACCGGAATCCAGACCGGTACGGTTGCGGATACGTTCGGATGGATCAGATTCGTCGATATTTAATTAGATAGTGGGGATTATGTTGAACCCGGAAGATCCATATGAATTTGAAGTGCCGGTAAAGAAATCAAAACTTATTCTTTACACGTTCATTGCGTTCATCGCGGCCATAATAACGTATGTTGTCCTTGTGGAAGAGCCTTCTTCTGGCTGGCCACAGAATTTGATTCACCTGCTGGTAAGACATTAAACGCACTATCAATATTTGAGAGTTCGACGAGGATTCCATGTCATCAAAAACTGGAAACAAGACTTGCTGCTCTGACGCTGAACACCAAGGACACCTTTGTGAATTGGAAAGCCAGCAGGAATGGGACATCATCAGGCAGGTCAGCGACCATCCGACGGTACGCTGTGAGAACTGTGGAAACGTGGCCAATTCAGCCAGGAACGTCTGTATGCCGACAGAACTATAACCCAAAAGGAGGAACACACCATGTGCAAGGTATTGATTGTTGAGTACAGCATGTACGGCCATATTTACAGGATGGCCGAAGCGATAGCTGATGGGGTTCGACAGGTCGAAGGATGTGAGGCGGTCATCAAGCGTGTGCCGGAAACCCTGTCGGATGAGGTGTTGGGGATGATGGGGGCGCTGAACGCTCAAAAGGGCATGGCTCATATCCCGGTTGTCACGGTCGATGACCTGGTCGCTGCCGATGCCATTATCTTCGGCACGCCGACCCGCTTCGGCAATATGTGTGGACAGATGCGCCAGTTTCTGGACGCCACGGGTGGACTCTGGATGAAGGGGGCGCTTGTTGGAAAAGTCGGCAGCGTGTTCGCTAGTTCTGCAACTCAGCATGGTGGTCAGGAATCGACTATTCTCAACTTTCACACAACGCTTTTGCATCATGGAATGATAGTTGTTGGCCTGCCCTACGCATTTGCCGGACAGATGGGGATTTCTGAAATAACCGGGGGATCGCCTTATGGGGCTTCTACCATCACTGGTGGTCAAGGTGAACGGATGCCGAGTGATAACGAACTTGCCGGCGCACGTTTTCAAGGAGCACATGTCGCTAGCATCGCGAAAAAACTTGCTTGATGCGGAGTTTGTGCTGACAAGACTGATTCCGCCGCTTCCGTGGGCAGTCTTGTCAGCAATTTATTGGATTGTATGAGATGTATTAGCTCAATTCAGGTAGATGTGGTAATTACGCAAGTTGCATGACCCCGTTTGGACTCGAACTAGTACAACATGCTGTAGATACATACAAAGTTCTAGCAGGTTGTTGAATTTCAAGTAGCTGTTTTTACTGATTTGTGATACATTTCTGCGCATAACAATCTAGAATTATTGAGGATAATTATGCGCGGAC
>JAYTVV010000091.1:0-11188 GCA_043743795.1 Geobacteraceae bacterium | reverse complement strand
GGTTTGTAATTGTTTCCTTGATTATCCTTTTCATCTTCAACCTCCTTATATTATTGTAGTTATTATGTTTTATATGTTCTGTTGTGAACAGCTTCAGATGCGGTTCCAGTGTTCGGCGCTGGTTCGATGTCCAAATATTTGTACCAAAACCCCACATAAACAGTGGGTTACACTCGTATTCATATTGCCAATCCTGAAGACATGTCGTTCGAGCCGAAAACGCATAAATCTGGATTCTGATATAACAGCCAAGCAGTGTTGATGTCATCAGCATCAAGTGGACGAGCAGCAGATAGGATTAAATTTTCAATAGCCATATCCTGTTTGTAGAAATACATGCCTGCACGTAATTGGATTACAGCGCGAAGTGGTGAAACGGATTTTATCGGTACGGCCAGATAATCCGGGCACCACTTTACTGTAGTTGATCCGCCGTCAAGTTTGTCCATCTGAAGAGCTTTGTGCCGGAGTTGGTAGGTGGGATAAGATAGTTATCAACCTCAAGCCACATGTGGTATGCAACACTTCCTGGCTGCGGTGGCATGTTTGGCAGTGGCGCATGCAAGATTACATCACCATTACTGCTGCCGACCCTCCACGCGGCATATCCGGCAACAAGTTTTGCCGTCACTCCCAAACGGTTCAGCATCTCTTTGGCGATTGCAGCATGAATAAAACAGTCTGAACCGAGGTTTCCGCTGGCTGCTGTAGCAAGGCGGCGTAGTGCCGAGGATACAGCCTTGATCTGTCTGAACTTGATGGGACGGCGCGGAACCGTTATTGTCTCCGCGCCGAATAATGTTTCTTCCGTGATTATTTTCATTTTGCCGCCCGTTTCAATTCTTTGTCGCGCCAGGTAATCGCCATACCGGTAAGAGCATCCGTGAGTGTTTGCCATTCCGGTTGTGGAACCTTCTTGCGTGATGATACAATTGATTGTTTACCGGTTGCACTGACGAGAGTTACATGCAAAAGCACTTTGTCAGCACCGGCGATCTGCTTGGCAAAAACGACACCTTCAGCCTTGCAACCGAGAATTTCTAAAGTTGGTGGTAGTTTAACCGTCTCGGTAATGTACCCGTTGAGTCCCAAGCGTTCCCTGAGAACCTTTGATTCTTTGGGAATAGTAACTGTAACGGTAGCGGCGGCTTGAGGTTCTGGTAGCGTTTCTGTAACTGCTGCCAATTCGCTTTCTGTAACAACTTCCATCTGCTCCGTGTTATCTTGGCATACATCTGTTTCCGATACGGATTGAACAATTGCGGAATCTGCCACTTGCTGTTCTGGTGACTGTTCCATCTTTACGGCAGCTTTTTTAACAGTACCACCAGTTTTTTTCACATTGCCTTGTTTGCCTGGGTTACGTTTAACATTCACTGCTGGCTTAACATCTTTCTTCTGGTTTTTAACAGCTTCCTTTTTCATAAATATCTCCTTTATTCAAGTAGTTAACCTATATTCAATCTATACGATTGCAGTAAAACAGTACAGACAATAATTCATATATTTTCATTATAATATATTTATAATTTAATGAGTTAGCGCACTAATGCACAACTAACCAGAATAAAAATTGGATTGATATGTATGATTCATAGTGTTATAGTTTCTGTGTAGCATTGGAGGGGATGTGCGGATATTCAAAACAAAGTGGTTTGTTCGGTATGTACGACAAGAGCACATTAGCGATCATGGTTTGCATCATGCTATTGAACGTGCCGAGCGTGGTCTTGTCGATGCTGACTTAGGCGGGGGTGTCATCAAGCAGCGGGTGGCGCGGACAGGACAGGGGCGCTCCGGTGGCTACCGGATGTTGATTGCTTACCGCTCCGGCAATAGAGCAGTTTTCATGTACGGTATTGCAAAAAGTGATCGGGGTAATATTGATGAAGATGAGCTGGCAACGTTGCGAGAGATCGGGACGGCATGGCTGGCGGCACAGCCGGCAGAGCTGGATCATGCCATTAAAGAGGGTATTTTGGAGGAAATGAACAATGACAACAAAAGCAAATAAAACCAGCCCGTTGACACAAGCACTGCTAGAAACAGCCAGTGACATGCACGGTATTGGAATTCTGGGAAATGATGCTTACAAAAAAATCACCATGCGGCACTTGGGAGCAAAGAAACCGGAGATTGAACCGCTGTCGGCGGAAGAAATTCGCAAGATACGCGAACAAACACACATGAGCCAATCTGTATTTGCTCACTGCCTCAATGTGACGGTAGGGTACATATCACAACTGGAGCGTGGCGCAAAACGCCCGACTGGTGCAGCGCTCATGCTATTGAATGTCATTCACCGTAAGGGAATTGAAGCAATTCTGTAACGCTCACACTTACAAACTGTTTTACGGCGGCCATCCGGTCCTGGAAAAATGGGTTTCATGGCGTTTGGTTCGTTCAGGTTCTGGTGTTACGTGGATTATTTCCATTCATTCACTGGCTGTGCCTCTTGCTTACTAACGACATGGTAAGAACCGCCAAATCCACCGAATTTTTCGACACTTTGGCCATTGCAATATTTACTACAGCTACCCTTGTATTTGGCTTCCAAAAACCCGCTAAAACCACTAGTTGTATAAATTTTTATACTGCAATCCGGCTCCTCAAATATAACAGAGAAAAGATCCCATCCCATATCGTCTTTTCCTATTTTGAAAGAGGCAATCTTGTCCTCAAATTTACAAGCGACATGCTCAGTTTCGGTTATTTGATTCGCAACCGGGGGTGTCTCTTCTTCTTCCCGCGGATTATAGGGGATAGCTCTATCGTCAATAACATTTTGCTGTGTTTTTACTATTTGCATTGATAATTTCAGTTTATCTTTGGATAACCGATCTAGTCGCATAGATTGACCGTTATAATTTTCATACGAACGGAATAATCCTAAAACAGCTTGGTTTGATTGATTTTGTTTTTCAAGTTTCTCCCGATCATCTTTTTCGCTTGATTGTTTTAATTCTTGTTGTGTTGCGGGCAGGTTACCAGCAATTTGCATAAAAAAATTGTAGACGTCTCTTGGCGAATATTCTCTCCCCCCATCTACAACACGATTAAGAACGATGACCTTTTTCCCTTTAAATTCTTGGAGTGGTGTTTTTATGAACTGTAGCGTCACGTCAACTTTCTTTCTTGAAACAGGATCTATGTTAGTAATCCTATAAGTCCACTGATTCTCAGCTATTTTTTTCCATACTCCAGACTTCAAGCCAGTATCAACAAATCTTTTTAAAGGTGCACCACCATCGGCAAGACCATTTACCGGAATAATTGCATATACTTCCGTATTCAAAAAATCTGCTGGAGGAGCGGCAAAGCTCGTGCTTGCAAAAAGCATTATAAAAATAAAAATAAATGATCTCAGTTTGTTAGCCATACTATCTCCTTGTTGTTAGTTGTGAGCACCAAATAAAAATATCCATTTCGATTCTAGTCGGCTAATTTCTTTGCAATGTTTTTTGGAACACCCATATCAACTAAAGATTCTTCAGCTACTGATTTGCCATAGAACATAACCATCCACTTATTGTTAGCTTTCTTGAGATATACCATGCTGCCATCACTGTCTTTTACAGAGACAATTGCTAATGCATAATTGCCGATCACCTTATCAATTGAGATCTTTTCTATTTTTTCAGAAGGCGCATACTTTTTTATGACCTCAGAAATCGACTTTATCGTTGCAGGATTGGGTTTGGCTTCCAGTGATTCTGCATACAAAATTGAAGCGCACAAAAAAACTGATAATGCTCCACATAATACACTCATCCAAATTGAACGTTTCATCTTCTGATTTCTCCTTTGTTTTTAATCGGATTGCAATTTTTAATAGGGTCGATAGGCATCTTCTGGCTCACTTTTCAGCCGATAATATATTTGAGAATCATTGCCGCTGGTGGCGTACATACGGTCACTCTTTTCGTTGCTTGATGTGAGGAGATATTTTTTGTCATCGTCAATCTGAGTGTATTCAAGTGTTACAGTAGGTGATTCTGCTTGACACTTAGCGGCTTCAAGACTCGTCGGGAAAATACTGTTGTTAGCATGGTATGCCTCAAGGCAGGTCTTTGTGTTTTTTAAATCAGATAAAGCCAATGAATTTAGGCCCTTGTTTCTGTATGCGACGAATTGAGGAATCACAATGGCCAGAAGCAGTCCTCCAACCAAAAGAGTTACTCCAACTTGAGACCAGCGTTTTTGTACCCGATTGAACTGCTCCACGCTATCCCACTGTTTCGCTTTCCAAGCCCATTCACGCCCTTTGAAGCCTAGCACAAATATCATCACAATGTTTACGATTGGGACGAGCGTCAGCAAACCAAGCCACACCTTGTGTGCAATCGCCCATACAAATCCTAACGTAAACGCTCCCCAACACCAACCCTTGACGCCATCAGGAACAGCAGAGATTGATGGCGAGCCGTTACCAGAAGGATTGCTCTGGATGGGTGCGTTAGGCTGTTGAATATTTGGTGTGCTATGCTCTGGCTGGCAATCATTAAACAGATGTCGGTTGTCCAAAACCTTTCCTCGGATGATATAGTCAAATACGACAAAGACAACGCCGATAACACCACCGAGCACCAAGTTGATAACGCCAATGATAATAATTCCGGTAAGACTCTCAAACCCCGGTAACACAGCGGAGCTGCGGGATAGAATGGGCTTAACGATTTTGCGTCGTGAGATGCCGGCATATATATTCCATACTCCGGCGATGATTGTAACGACCCCAATACACTGAATAATTCCGAGAATAATCCACAATATGCCGCTCAAGTTCTGATAGTCAGCTATTTTCCTGACAATACTTTCATCTGTTGAAATTACGTGAGGTTGTGGAGCCGCCTCGTTGCGAGCTTTTATAAGCAACGGGTCTAAAAATTCGCCACAATGTTTGCACTTTTTTGCATCAGCGAGAATCTGCTCACCGCAAAACGGGCAGGGCTTAGAATTTTCGGGTTTTGAAGGTTCAAATGCAAAATCGGGTGGCGGTGCTTCTTCTCTTTTTACTTCAAACTTGGTTTGGCACTTCGGACAAGTTCCTTTTCCACCTTTAGCCGGTATCTTCTCATCAGGTACTTCTGCACTCCATTCGCAACTTGGACATGTGACTTTCATTTGTCCTCCATTTTTTCATCGATCTTATTTCGATGGTTCAACTACTTGTTCACCGGTTCACGCGCGCGTACGCGTGAACCGGTGAACTTTCCAAATGGAACATTTCATCTGTGAGCATAGAAATCAACGCCATCGTAATTACCATTAAATCACAGTTGGCGCGAGTCGTAACAATTCAAAGTTTAAGTTAGCCAATAAAACCGATTGATCCTTAAAATAAGTTTATGCACAATACATCGCAGGTTTTTACCGGTCAAGCATCATTTCTCCCACCGACTTGCGCTTCCATTCCGGCTCTCTCCAATGACCGGCAAGCACCTACATCAACACCGCCCATTCAGTACCCGGCATCTTCTTCCGCACAGCCTGACTACTACCCTCTGGAGTGGAAATATTCTACATTCTCCGCCTGGCAGCATCCCCCGCATCAATGTGATTACCTGCGCTTGGCGTGAAACGTGTTCAGCGCTTAATGCTCTGTGAAATGTGTACTGTGTAATCGGTGGTGGCAAGAAGCGCATGAAAGTGGAGAGCGGCGCTATCTCCCTCCACGGACAAATTACATACTCCCCGCAATTATTCGATACATACCTATTATACGAAAAGATATGTTGCTGTAATTGTTAGATTTTGTTGAATTAATAATTGGGGTGTAAACTCGAATAGATTCTATTGCCAGAGAGTGTCAACGCACCTATACTAATCTGGTGGAAACGGGCGGTTCTGTGCCATGTATCCGAATATAATTTAACCTATGCACCAAAAAGGGAGGTCTTATGAAATATCTGGTGTGGTGTATATTCTCTTTGGTCGGTATGCTGAGTGGCTGTGCCCACGTTATGAGCGAGACAGGGCTTGCCGCTGCTGACCGCGCCATTTCTTACGTCGACATCAGGAAAGACCCTGAAGCGCTGGCGGGAAAGACGGTCTTGGTCGGCGGGATTATCGCCGGCATTCGCAGCAGCGGTGATGTGCTGCAGCTTGAAGTGGCTCAGCTTGATCTGTTGCCGAACGGCATCCCTGGAGAATCGTCTCATTCTGCCGGGCGTTTTCTGGTGGTAAGTGGTGAATTGCTTGATCCCCTGTTCTATCGTCCCGGCTTGTTGATAACTGTCATCGGCGAAATAAAAGGACAACAGATTCAGAAACTGGAAGGCGTGGACTATCGCTATCCGCTCATTTCGGCAAAAGAGATTCGGACCTTCCGGGCATCCTATTCACCGTCAGGGCGCCCGGTTAATCCCTATCAAAACGAGATCGGCGATGGCAGATTTATGCTTCGACCACCAGGAGGTATTGACGCGGAATCCCGCAAACCGTTTTAGACCAATTGGAATTAGATGTTAATTACGCCGCCGTGTGCGGGCAGCTGGAGCGGTTTAAACGTGGCAACACCCCACTGGAGGATATCGTTGCAGGAACATTCAGCAAGGTTTAGCGGGGGATTAAGACCGAGAAAAGCGAGGATTTCGCAAAGCAGCGCCGGTTCCCTGCCTGCGACAGTACCCAGCTGGTGTGACAGAAGGTGGTCGCGCTTGCTTAGTTTTGAACCGTCCGGTCCGGATACCAGCGGCAAGTGGCAATAGTCCGGGTGCGGAAGGCCGAGAAGTCGCTGCAGATATATCTGGCGCGGTGTTGAAGCAAGCAGGTCTTCTCCCCGTACCACCTGATTCACTCCCGCCAGAAAGTCATCCACAACAACTGCCAGCTGATAGGCAAATGCTCCATCACCGCGTCTGACGGCAAAATCTCCGCAGACAGCCGGCAGTGTCTGGCAGATGCGTCCCTTGCGCAGGTCAGAAAAACAGATACTCTCCTTCGGCACTCTGACCCGCCATGATCGCACCGCCGAGCCGGCTTTCACGCCGTCCTGGCAGGTACCGGGGTATGGCATGCAATCGTCTTCCTGATGCGGTGCTGAAGTGCTCCCGGCAATTTCCTTGCGTGAGCACCCACAGGGATAGAGGGCATCCGCCTGTTGTAACAGCGTAAATGCCCGTTGATAGTCAGGCAGATTCCTGCTCTGGCAGGCAATTGTGCCATCCCAGAGCAGGCCGAACGATTCCAGCGTCCGCATGATGTCATCTGCCATCCCGGGCACTTGGCGCTGCGTATCCAGATCATCAAGTCGCAACAGCCAGCGGCCCCCGCCGTGCTTTGCCATCAGATAACTTCCGACTGCCGCTACGAGTGAACCGGTATGTAACGCACCGGTTGGAGAGGGTGCAAAGCGGCCAACGATGTTACCGCCTGTGCTGACGTCCAAAACAGTTCTGACGGTCAGCTGCCAAAAGAACAGCAATAATCAGTTACAACCGGAACCTTAAGCATAAAAATGGAATTGGCCGGCACATCAAACGATTCTCCGCCGAGCACTTTTTTCCACTCATGCTCTCCCTTCAGTTGCCACTTCAACTCTCCCGAGAGGATCTCCATGATCTCTGAAACTCCGGTGGAAAACTCATATTCTCCCGGCTGCATGACGCCAAGCGTTTTTTTTGTGCCGTCTGCAAAAAATACCGAGCGACTGGTAACCTGACCGCCAAAATAGATATTGGCTTTTTTGACAACGGTGACGTTTTTGAACTCGGACATGGTATCCTCCTCAAGGTTAGTAATCTACGGTACGTTATACCTAATTTAGAACGATGTGTGCAAATAAAAAAACCCGCCGGATTGCTCAGGCGGGTTCAGATAATTAGTAACGGTTTGAGTAGAAATCAGTTAAAAGTGCCTCGAAGCAGATCTGCTTTCCAGGCTACTGTTGTCTGGCGTGAATCCGGTGAAGATATCAGTTCCGGAGTGATCGTTGGAAATGCTACTTTCACACGACCGTTTTCAACTTCAGCAAATGCGCGGGCTGATTTTGCCAGGCCGTATGCCGTGCCAACCAGGACGCCGGATGCAGCACCGTAGGCGATATAATTGAAGTGATCAACCGGCTTCTTTGTAAAAACCATGAACGCACCACCAACAAGCCCGCCAATAGCGGCACCGTAAAATGCATCAGTGAACACTTCTTTGATTGTATCATCTGCAGCAAACGCCGAAGAGGCGGTTGTTAAAAGTGAAACCAGAGTCATGAGCGCAACCAGTTTTTTCAGTTTTTACATAGTGAGTCCCTCCATATTTTTATTTAATTTTATGCAGCGCGTTTCTATCATGCAATCGCCTGTCCCGTCAAGCCGCTTTATTGTAACTGCCCGAATTTACGGGTACTCCCTTGGCTGAAGTCTCGCCATATTCTTTGCGATAGCCTCCTCCCCGGCTCGATCGCTCACGTCTCCATCGAGACGTGCCTGCATCAAACGCTCCTTGATACGCCGGAACAACGGTCCCGGTTCGAGCCCGAACTCCCGCAGGTCATCACCGTCCAGCACCGGAGTAATTGTCCTCAGTCTGGTCAGATAGAGTGATACGAAGCGCCTGACCTGCTCACTGCTGGCCCGGGCAGCCAGATAAAGCAGCATCTCCAGGGTCAGAGGGGTGAACCAGGCATGCAGCTGGCTGTTGGGTATTCCGGCGGCCTGCTTCAGTCGACGCTTGATCGCATTCAGAGTTGTGAACACCAGATGACGTTGGCTGCAGAGCCGTGTGGCAAGACGCCCGGGGATTGCCAGCCGGGCACATGCATCGCGGAATTCGTCCGGTTTGAGACCATCACACAACGACAGAAAATATACCTGCCATGGCTCACAGCGGTCCGTAAGGTAGAGCAGTCGGAACCAGGCCATTACCTGTCCTGTCTCCTGCAATACGCGCCCTGTGGATGGTATCAGCTTAAGCGCGGGATGAATGAACGGCAGGAGCCCGAAGGAAGACATACGGTCAATTGCCGCTGTCGGCTCCTTTTCGCGCATGATCTGCACCAACTCACTGAACAGCCGTTCACCGCCAAGCTTTTCAAGAAGATGCATCCGTACGGCACTGTGTATAAGGTTTTCCGTATGTGGCGCAATGTGAAAGCCGAGGCGCTTTTCAAAACGAATTGCCCGGAACACGCGGGTTGGATCCTCCACAAACGACAGGTTATGCAGCACCCTGACAACTTTTTCCTGAATATCCTGCTGACTGCCAAAATGATCGGTCAGCTGACCGAAACGATCACTGTTGATGCACAACGCCAGGGTGTTGACCGTGAAATCCCGCCGGTACAGGTCATGCCGGAGCGAAGCCCGTTCAACCGTTGGCAGGGCCCCGGGGGATTCATAGTATTCGAGGCGGGTGCTTGCCACGTCAATCTTGCGGCCATCCGGCAGCACCAGCACCGCTGTGCCGAACTTTTGGTGGCTGCGCACCCTGCCGCCATAGCGTTCGGCAAAACGATCTGCAAAGAAAACCCCATCCCCTTCAACGGTTATATCTATATCCAGGTTTTCGACCCCCAGCAGCAGATCCCGCACGAATCCACCTACTGCGTACACCGCCAGCCCCAATCCGTCACCGACAGTACCCAGATTATGCAAGGTCTCGCGCACTTCAGCAGAAAGCCGCTTGCCGAGTATTCCTGCTACCGAACGGGTTCGAGTCGGGACTTCCAGAGATTCAAGGTCATAGAGCGCACCGCTCTGTCCACGCCGGGCACCGTAGATGTGACGCATCAGGTCGGTCCGCGTCACCGCTCCGGCCAGAATAGTCCCTTCAAAAACCGGCACGAAACGGCGATTGCCGGTTACCATATAGGACTGGATGTCGGTGAGGGGAGTTTCAGGTGTTGCCGAGAGGTATTCCGTATGCATGAAGTCTGTCACGGGTGAATCACCAAGCGTGTGGTGCAGTGCCTTTTCAACGGTCTTGCGCGAGATGACGCCGACCATTGCTGCTCCGGCCATTACCGGCATGGCATTACAATTGTAACGGGTCAGGAGTTCACGGGCTTCATGAATGGTGACATTTTGAGGTATCGTCTTGACCGGAGCTGACATGATGCTCCCTGCCGTGGCTTCGCCGCGTACCGAGAGGTGCAGCAGTTCGTTAAGCCGTTCCAGCACTTTTTTCAGCGGTTGGTGATGCACGACCGCAGACGCGGCTGTGGCATGGCCGCCTCCCTGAAAGCCCTTCATTATTTCGGCAACATTGATTTCAGGAATATGACTTCGGGCGACCAGATAAACATGATCTTCCATGGCTACCGCGATAAACAGCGCGTCCATATTTTCCATGTCCTGCATCAGATGGGCGAGCGCCGCAATATCACCGATGTAATGATCGCAGGATGCGTGCGCGATCGAGATGATAACACCATGTACCGTGCTGGTTTTGAGTGTTGTCAGCAACTGCTTCAATAACCACATCTGTGCTTTCGTCAAAGCCGGCGTCAGTGCCTCGCCGACTATGCCGAGCCGGGCACCCAGGCCCAGCAGCCAGCCTGCAGCACGGTAATCGTCCGGTGTGGTCGATGCGAACAGCAAGCGCCCGGTGTCCTCGTGGATACCCAACAGGATCAGAGTGGCCTCCTCGGAGGTCAATGAAACGCCCCGTTCCATCAGTACGACGGCCAGAAGGGCGGAGGCGGAGCCACCGGCGGCAACGATCCCCCCGGTTGGGGAAATGCTTTCGGCGGTCACCGGATGATGGTCATAAATGTGAATTTCCAGGCCGGGGCGCCCCAGAATTTCCGCAAAACGGCCGATACGGGTGGCCTGCTGGCAATCGACAATAATCAGGCGGGTAATTGATTCGAGGTTGATATCTTTTGCGCGGATGAAGTGCGGCAGGTACTCCGGATGGCGCAGGGCGAAATCACGCACCCCCTTTTCCTGTGCCCCGGGAAATGACAACAGCGCTCCGGGGTATAAGCGAAGCGCTGCTGTCATGGCGCCAAGACAATCAAAATCGGAGTTTGTATGGGTTGTAATAACGTCCATGATCACCCGAGAGTCCTGGATAGTTCTGTTGAACCGGTTTAAAAATCCAGACTATTCCATGTCACAAATCGGCATAGCCTTCAGATGCCAGATTTCCTCGTTATAGTTGTTGATTGTCCGGTCGGTGGAAAATTTACCGCTGCAGGCGGTGTTCATGATGCTCATGCGGGTCCAGCGTTCACGATCTTGATAGGCCG
>JAYTVV010000090.1:0-29090 GCA_043743795.1 Geobacteraceae bacterium | reverse complement strand
GATGATGGCGAAGATATTTCCCAATTCATGGATATTTCCAAAGCCCGCAGACCGCAGCAGGATCAAAAACGGGTGAACGTGGATTTCCCGGTCTGGATGGTCCAGCAGTTGGATAAGGAAGCACACCGTCTTGGAGTTCCAAGACAGTCTATCATTAAGGTATGGGTGGCGGAGCGACTGCAGAAGGCTGCATAGCTCGACGGCAGGTCACTGGATAAATGTTCTGTTTGGGATGTTCACCGGTTCACGCGCGTGCGCGTGAACCGGTGAATAAGAAGTTGAACAGATAAACGATTAGTGAACCACGAAAAGATTTTGGAGGATTAATTGCCACTATGAAATACCAACCCGTTATTGGTCTTGAAGTTCACGTCCAGCTTCTGACCGACACCAAAATATTCTGCGGCTGCTCGACTACATTCGGCGCTGAACCAAACTCCCAAACCTGCCCGGTCTGTCTGGGACTGCCGGGAGCCCTGCCGGTGCTCAACAAAAAGGTGGTGGACTTTGCCATTAAAGCCGGCCTTTCCACCAACTGTTCAATCACGCAGCGCAGTATCTTTGCCCGCAAAAATTATTTCTACCCAGATCTTCCGAAGGGGTATCAGATCAGCCAGTTTGAAGACCCGATCTGCCAGCGGGGCTGGCTGGACATCACGGTTAATGGGCAGGAGCTGAAGCGAATCGGCATCACCCGCATCCATATGGAAGAGGATGCAGGCAAGCTGGTGCACGGCGAGCTTTCCGGCCCCGGAGATGGATCGGGTGTCGACCTGAACAGAGCCTGCACACCGCTGCTTGAAGTCGTCTCAGAACCTGATCTCCGCTCGTCTGATGAAGCGGTCACCTACCTGAAGCAGCTGCATCAGATTGTCACCTGGCTCGGCATTTGTGACGGAAACATGGAAGAAGGAAGTTTTCGCTGTGACGCCAATGTGTCTGTTATGCCGGTCGGATCAAGCACACTCGGCACGCGTGCCGAAATCAAAAACATCAACTCTTTCAAATTCGTCAAACTCGCCATCGAACATGAGATTCAACGCCAGATCGACCTGATTGAGGATGGCGGCACGGTCGTTCAGGAAACACGGCTTTTTGACCCGAACAGCGGCACAACGCGCTCCATGCGCAGCAAGGAAGAAGCCCATGATTACCGCTATTTTCCTGACCCAGACCTGGTGCCGCTGGTCATCAGCGATGAATGGATTGAGCGTTCGCGTCAGGAACTGCCGGAACTGCCGGAACAACGCCAACAACGCTTTATGGTGGATCTGGGACTGCCGCAGTATGACGCCGAAGTACTGACTGCAAGCCGCCCCCTGGCTGACTATTTTGAAGCCGGCGTGGCTGCCGGCGGCAATGCCAAAGCGGTCGGCAACTGGATCATGGGCGAAATCACCCGGGCCCTGAATGACAGCGGTACGCCTATTGAGGCATGCCCCGTGACCCCGGCGCAACTGGCAGAACTGCTCAAGCTGATCGATAACGGCACCATTTCCGGCAAGATCGCCAAAACCGTCTTTGAGGAAATGTGGCGCAGCGGCAAAACGCCACAGTCCATTATCGAAGAGCAGGGATTGGTGCAGGTCTCCGACAGCGGCGCCATCGAAGGCATTATTGACGAAATTATGGCGGCAAACGCCGGCCAGGTCGAAGAATATCGTGGCGGCAAAGAGAAAGTATTCGGCTTCTTCGTCGGTCAGGTTATGAAAGCCAGCAAAGGAAAAGCCAACCCGGCAGTTGTCAATGAGCTGCTGCTGAGCAAATTACAAGGGTAGGAGGGCAGCTATGAGCCGGACGGTGATGATTGTCGATGACTCTCTTTTCATGCGCAAAATTCTGCGCGGGATTCTTGTTGAAAAGGGATATATCGTGGCCGCCGAGGCGGCAAGCGGCATAGAAGCCACAAAAAACCTGCATACCAGTCACCCGGATATCATCCTGCTGGACATCATCCTCCCGGACTCAAACGGTCTTGACCTGCTGGAGTCGATCATCAAAGCCTGCCCGGACTCTAAAGTAGTTGTCTGCTCATCAATCGGCCAGCCGCTGGTCATCCAGAAAGCACTTGACCTTGGTGCCAAGGCATTTATCCAAAAACCGTTTACCCCCGAGAAGGTCGCCGAAGTGTTGAAAAGCCTGGTGGATTGACCAATGGACATGTCCCCCTATCGGGATCTGTTCGTGTCCGAAGCCCGCAGCCATCTTTCCGCGTTCAGCGAACTGATCGTATACCTCGAAGATTCCCCCAACGAAACCGCTGCAATCGATGAGCTCTTTCGTCATGCCCATTCCCTGAAGGGAATGGCTGCTACTATGGGATATGAGCACATTGTCGCGATTGCCCACCTCATGGAGAGCCAGCTGAGCCAGATTCGGAGCGGTGAATTCATGCTGCTGCCGACTCTTGCAGACCTGTTGCTGGAAGGGGCCGATACACTGGGACGCCTGGTATACGGCATTGAAACGGTGAGTAACGCCTTTGAAGATACCAGCGGCGTGATTGAACGACTTGCAGCATACAGCCCGGCAGCTGACGAAAACACCACCCCTCCCGATGAACCGCCACACGCAGTAGAAGCGACTCGCGAAACGACGGCTTCGGCATCGCACCAGTTCAGGCACACTGATTCTTTTAAAAGTATCCGCATCAAAACTGAAACGCTTGATCACCTGGTCAATATTACCGGAGAACTGCTTACCAATCGCTACCGCCTGGCCGAGTCCATCCGGTTGGCCGATGCGGGCGAGGAATGCCATGAGCCGCTCCATCAACTTACGGCACTGCTGCGCAATCTGCGCGACGAAGTTTTCAAAGCGCGCATGCTGCCGTTTGCCTTTATTGCCGAACGTTTCCCACGGCTGGTGCGTGATCTGGCCCGTAAGCAAGGGAAAGAGGTCCATTTTCAGCTTGATGGAAAAGAAATCGAACTTGATCGCGGCATACTGGAAGAAATTGCCGAGCCGATTGTCCATATTTTGCGTAATGCCGTCGATCATGGCCTGGAAACGGCTGATGAGCGGGTACTGGCGGGCAAACCTTTTGGCGGTTCGATAACACTGACTGTCAGCCGGGATAAAGATCATATTGAAATCAGTATTGTCGATGACGGTCGCGGCATGGATCCTGAACGTTTAAAACAGAAGGCTCGTGAAAAAGGACTTATTTCTCCGGAACAGTCCGCACGGATGACTCATCAAGAGGCATACCAGCTGATCTGTGCCCCCGGCTTTTCAACGGCAGCAGCCGTTACGGATATTTCCGGACGCGGTGTCGGCATGGATGCTGTTCGTGAAGCAGTCCATTCGCTGGCAGGAGCTCTGACCATTCAGTCACAGAACGGCCAGGGAAGTCGTTTTATCATGCGTCTGCCGATAACCGTTTCAATTATCCATGCCCTGATTGTCCAGTGCGGCCCATTTGAAATCGCCTTCCCGCTCAACGTTGTCACGCGGACGCTTGAACTCCGGCAATCGGAAATACGCTCTGAGTCCGGGCATTCAACAGTTATTGTGGATAACAACACCCTGCCGGTCCGGAGTCTGCGCGAGAAACTGAACCTGCCGGCGCTATCAGCACCTGACGGCACTCTGCTGCCGGTGGTCGTTTGTGATGTCGGCGGAACTCCGCTGGCCTTGAGCGTTGACCGGATCTCCGGCCAACAGGAAATTTTTGTCCGTCCCCTCAATTCGCCGCTTTCTCACCTCCGGGGAGTCAGCGGAGCGACAATTACCGGTGATGGCCGGGTGATGTTTGTTGCAGATGTAACCGCACTCATCTGAAGGCGGATGACTTTGTCACACATTCATGTACGATAGGTTCTGTGCCCGGCAGCTGAAACGGTTGCGGCGGGCGGACATATATGTCAGAATTGCTCTGGTACAGCTGGGTAACAGATTTTGAGAGGGGGAACAGGCTATGAACCAACGGATTGCACTACTGGTCGCTTTGGTATTTTCATGTATGACCGTTACGTCACATGCCGCACCGCAGACAAATGTGGGGCTTAACGACGTCATCGCTACGGTTGAAAAAACGTTCAAAGCCGGCAGCAACGGACAGGCGCCGGTGGGTGACTTTACGGCTGACTTCGCCCAACGCACGCTGCTGAAAAAAGGCAGCCGTGACATGCGCGCTGACGGCGTAGTTTCAGTCAAACTGGCCACGGCAACCTCTCCGCTCATGTATCGCTTCCAGTACTATCGCCCCTCTGAGCAGGAAATAGTCAGCGATGGCAGATCCCTCTGGATTTATCACCCTGAAAACCGGGAGGTCATCCTGACTGATGTCAGCTTTCTCTATAATCGTCCCGGCTTTAATCCTGATCGTGACAACGCGGTGAATTTTCTGCAGGGACTCGGACGCATCTCAAAAGATTTTCAGATTAATTTTGCCAGCGGGAGATATGACGCCGCCGGCAATTACGTTCTGGAGCTCACCCCGCGCCGTACCATGCTTAACACCAAACGGATCATGCTGGTGGTCAGTCGTAACAGTGTGCTTTCCTACGTGAACGGAGTGACGCCCCTCACCAGCGGACCGGCTCCGGCTGACCCCAGGGCTCCTAAACTGCCGCAGGCACCCCGGACACCTTTTGGCGTCCCGGCACCATTTGCGGGCATGCCGGCATTTGGTGGGGTATCAGATCCGTTCCCGCTCCTTTCTTCCACGGTGGAAGATCAGGAAGGAAACAGCACGACCATGGAATTCGCCAACATTAAAACCAATACCCGTCTTTCGGGTACCGACTTCTCATTTTTGATTCCACCCGGTGTTCAGGTTGTTAAGCCATCCGAACGCAATCAGCCGCGCTGAGAAAGGCACCACATAAATGCTGAAAACTTTTACCGTATGCCTGCTGCTGGCGCTCTCCGCACTTCCTCTGTCAGCAGCCTCGCCGGTGGCGTCTCTCAAGGAAGTTGTCTCCGCTCTTGAGAAGGGATATGCCGGGCTGCAGGATGTGCAGGCGGATTTTTCCCAGAAAACAACCATTGCCGCCGTCAACCGTGAGCAGAAAGGGAGCGGAGAAGTCTTGCTGAAGCGCCCCGCATCGGCAACCGCCATGTTTCGCTTCAATTACACCAAACCGAAACAGCAGATCATCTCCAACGGCAAGCAGGTCTGGTTTTACACGCCGGAAAACAAACAGGTGCTGGTCAACAGTGTTACCTCGATGTTTGCAGGTGGAAATTCCATCGCCCTATCGTATCTGACCGGCCTTGGCCACGTCTCGCGTGATTTTGATGTCGCCTTTGCGACTGAAACACAGGACAAAAACGGCAACTACCAGCTCGAACTGACCCCGAAAAAACAGAGTCCGGTTCTGGCACGACTCCAACTGACGATATCCGCCGAAGCAGTTGGGCAGATGCAGGCAACGGGAGAGGTCAAAAACATCTTTCCGGTCGTCTCCTCGATAGTTCATGACGCAGGCGGCAACAAGACCCGGATTGACTACAGCAGTGCCCGGGTCAACAAAGGTCTCGACAACGGAAAGTTCAACTTCAAGATCCCGGCAGGGGTTGAAATCATAAAACCATAAATTTTTGGAGGTCTCGTAATGCCGTCATTCGACATTGTTTCAAAGGTAGACATGCAGGAGGTAGACAATGCCGTGACTCAGGCGGCCAAAGAGATCAGCCAGCGCTATGATTTCAAGGGATCAAAGAGCTCGATCACTCCTGAGAAGGATTCTGTCAAGGTATTGGCTGATGATGATTACAAATTGAAAGCGGTCATCGACGTGCTGCAGTCCAAATTCATGAAGCGCGGCATTTCGATCAAGGCACTTCAATACGGCAAGATTGAACAGGCATCGGGAGGAATGATTCGCCAGATCATCACCGTACAGCAGGGGATCTCCAAGGAGAAGGGCAAGGAGATCATTGCCGTCATCAAGGAATCAAAGCTTAAGGTGCAGGCACAGATACAAGACGAGCAGGTGCGGGTAACCGGCAAGAACCGCGACGATCTTCAGGAAGCCATCGCCACGTTAAAAGGGAAAGATCTCGATATAGAGATGCAGTTTACCAATTTCAGAGAGTAGCGAGCTGATAGATAGGATGCTTTTTAAAAGGGCAGGGTCTTTGATCCTGTCCTTTTGTCGTCTTATTGTTGGCACTATCGATGGAATATTGTAGAGTGTGCGCGCTTAAGCTTAACCAAGATAGATCGAGGTACAAAATAAATGCAAAAAAAACCTAAAGCCCAAGCTTTAACAATTAAGAGCAAGACTGAAGTTGAAGCGATGATTTTGGGAGCGAAAAAAGTGGATCAGCTATAGCACAGGACAATTTTCCATGACCGAACCCTTCAAAATTCTCGAGCTCCAATCCGACAGCCCCGAGGTAATCGAACAACTTGGCAGCAAGCCGAAGTTCTGGTTTCGTCTGCAAGGCGATACGCAGCCGTGGTTGTTCAAATACACCAGGGATAACACCGGCGAAGATTGGTCGGAGAAAATTGCCTCGGAGCTGGCAAGACTCCTGAAAATTCCCGCTGCTCAGGTGGAGCTGGCAACATTCATGGGCAAACGGGGGTGTGCCTCCCGCTCGTTCGTTGAGACAAAGAAAGGTTTTGAACTTATACATGGCAGCGAGGTATTGGCGGGACGCGTGTTTGGATACGAAAAATCAAAACAATGGGGGCAGAGCGACCACTGCGTCAAAAACATCATATCAGCGGTTGAACAGGTTCTGTCTGAAAAGAAGCGCTCTGAACAGTTGCGAATCCTGGCAAGCTACATCATGTTGGATGCTCTCATCTGCAATACTGACCGGCATCATGATAATTGGGGGCTTTTACGCGGCATGTCCAAACAGGGTAAAACAAGGCATGTAATTGCACCATCTTTTGACCATGCATCTTCATTGGGGCGAGAGCTGCGAGATGAACGGCGAAAACGGGTACTGCTTGAACCAGGCGGCATTGAGCGTTACGTCCTGCATGCCCGTGGTGGGATTTACTGGGAAGCAACCGATGCAAAGCGGGATAATCCAGTGTTGCTGGCTCAAAAAGCTGCCAGTGCGTATCCCAAGTATTTTACCCATTATTTGCATAACCTCAGGCACTTGAGTGACGAAGAAATAATTGGTATAGTGGCACGCATTCCCGTAGACTGGATGGACGATACTGCAAAAGAATTCTGCTGTCGTATGCTGACAATCACCAAGATAAGATTGAATGAGGTTCAACTGTGAAAACGCTATTTGTTGCATGGCAGGACAAAGCCAATACCCGTGCATGGTATCCAATCGGACGCCTGGATGCTAACATTGCCAAGTCGCGTTATGAGTTCAAGTATACGCAGGGGGCCGAGATTGCGCGTCAACGTGCGGGATTGGAACCTCTTGATGCGTTTCCTGATTTTCACAAAATTTATAAATCGTCGGAGCTTTTCCCATTATTTCGTAACAGGATTCTGGGTGAAGGGCGCGAAGATTTCAAGGATTACATCCAGCAATTGGGCCTTGACCCCCAACACGCCAGCCCGCTGGAAATTTTGGCCTTAACCGGCGGAGAGCGGCAAACCGACAATCTGGAAGTCTTCCCAAAGACTATCCGTCACAAGAATGGTGAATTCAGTTGTAGATTCTTTCTACACGGATGGCGTCATGTCAATGCAGCGGCGCAAGAGAGGCTTTTGCAGCTGCAAAGTAGTGAACACCTGCGTGTAGCAATCGAATTAAACAATCCGGTGACTGTCTTGGCCGTTCAACTGGAGACTCCGGACGACTATCACATGATCGGCTGGACTCCGAGATATCTGGTTAAAGATCTGTTCCAAGCCATCTGTGAATCGCCGAACGATATTCGAGCAACCGTGGTAAAGGTGAACCCTACTCCTGCTCCATCTAAACAACGGGTATTGATTGAGATCAAAGGACGCTGGGCTGCCAGCTATGAGCCCATGTCCACACTGGAATTTCAGCCTTTGTTGGCAATTGCAGCCTGACGATTTCATACATTAGTTATGCTTTAATACGAGCCCGGCCTTACACCGGGCTTTATTGTCTCGACAGCAGTAGCAGCCGCAACCAACACTAAGCCTGTTTATACCCGCGATAGAGGCATGAGAAGGCTCGTCTCGTAGAGTTCTGACCAACGGTTTGAGGAGTGACTGTATTCAATGCTTCCGGCGGTTCTTAGCAATGAAAAAAAGCGGAACAAGGTCAAGAATCTTCTCACGGAAATGTGGATGAAAGACAAAATAGTCAGTTGCCAGACAACAAGTGGCGCCTCGTTATGGGAGTTAGAAAGCAAGGGCGTTTAAATTTAATGTTTTGTATACAATTTAAACGGGATTTAAACGCAGTTAAACGCCGCTTTAACAAGACTGCAAAAGGCTCTTGCGATTTAACTTACTGATATGTGTTGTTTTTTTCGCGTTTAACATTTTATAAAAAATAAACACGCTGTTCTTAACCAACTTGCGCATAGCCACATGATATCGCCATATCTTGTGGCTTTATCTTTATAAGACACAACATCTATTGCATAACATTTTTATATTGTCAATACACAAATTTTGTATACAATTGTTACATAAACAAAACATTTAATACAGTGACAAAAACTTTATCAGAGTGGGAGATATCGGGAGGTATCCCATGAATTTACGAGAATTACGAGAGCTGGCTGGCCTAAATCAGGAGGCGCTTGGCGAGCAGTCCGGTGTTACACGCCAGACCATCGCCGCCTGGGAGCGGGGCGACCGTGAGCCTTCCATGCAGCAGACTGTCAAGCTATGCCGGATTCTAAACGTACCGCTTGACGTCATGCTTGGCTTGGCTGAACAGACCGCCTCACCAACATTGCTGTTTCGTGCCGATGCCGCAGAAACACTATCCCCGGCCTTGAGGCAGTTATTGACGCGTAAGGCCTTCGATTACGGGGAGATCGAACAACTGGCCGGAGCGCTACCTAACCTCCCGGGCTCGCGCCCCATGGCAACCTTTGACCCGCACATTGTCGAGCTGATAGCACATGAAGTACGCGATTGGTTGGGTGTGGAAGATGCTCCGCTGGGTGATGTGCTGTCGCTTCTGGAAGGCAAGGGGATTAAGATTTTCCTGCACAAGCTGCCCAATGCCGTATCCGGTTTTTCGGCCTACACAGAAGAGATCGGTGGTGCGATCTTCGTCAATGTCGATCATCGCACGGAGCGCCAGTATTTTACTGCGCTGCACGAGCTTTCCCACCTCATCTTCCACCGCAGAGATTATCAGACTCCCGCCGTAGCCACTGCAAAGGTCGGTAAGTCAGACCCACGAGAGCAGGCCGCCAATTACCTGGCTGGAGCGGTGCTTCTGCCGCGAACCATCATAGAGGCCGAACTGCACCCCTATCGTAACCGCTGGCTGCCGTTTTCCCTGCTGGGCGATATCAAGCTGCGCTACTCGGTCAGCATACGGACAATCCTGGTTCGTGCCGGACAACTGGGCATCATTTCTACCCGCCAGTCGTTCCAGCAGATTGCTAAAATCAATGAGAAATATGGCAAGAAAAACGAACCGTATGACCTGAAACCGCCGGAATCGTTACGCAGACTGAACCGGTTGGTATATCAGGCGCTCATTGAAGAAAAAATTACCACGTCAAAAGCGGCTGAGGCGCTTGGCGAACCGGTTTTTGCGGTCAAGGAAGAGCTTGGCAGGTGGCTTTCAGAGGAAATCGCGTGATCCTTCTGGCCGATACCAGCATATTGATAGACCTGGAATACGTGGGAGCTATCGGCATCTTACCCCGGTTGGCACTTACACGCTCCATCTCCCGTCGCTTCTTCACCTACATGGCTTTAAGCATCCTGAAAGAAATGACCGGATTCAAACGTAATCGGCTTTTCATGTTTGAAAAATATGTGCGCCTCTTTTAGCCGTTTCGAGAAATATAAAATTTTATATTTTCCTTTTATGGCAAAAAGGAAAACATGGATTGCCATAGGTTACTTATATTAGCTAAAAGGAAAATACAGCTTTACAAATTTCATATTTTCTAAAACGCTGATACTCGTGAAGAAATGATTGTCATCAAGCGGCTCATTCCCGTATAAATGACAATTACTAAAAACATGCCCCCAAGAGGATAAACGTGAGCGAAATCGTAAAACAGAAAGTAAGCATGGTCAGCCTCGGCTGCCCGAAAAATCTGGTGGATGCCGAAGTCATGCTGGGGGTGCTCTCGAAGCAGGAATACGAGATCACCATGGACGAGAAGGATGCCGATGTCATCATCGTCAACACCTGTTCCTTCATCAAGGAGGCCAAGCAGGAAAGTATCGATGCGATCCTCGACCTGGCCGAACGCAAACATGACGGCCGCTGCCACACCCTGATTGTCTCCGGCTGCCTGCCGCAGCGCTATCAGGAGGAGTTGGCCACGGAACTGCCGGAAGTCGATATTTTCATCGGCACCGGTGACTATCCCCGCATCGCTGAGATCCTTGCCGAAAAGAGCGGTACTGAGGGGCAGTTGCGCTATATCGGTGATCCCGATTTTATCTATGACGAAGAGCTGCCGCGCCTGAACTCTTCTCCGGCCTGGTTTTCATACCTCAAAATCGGCGAGGGGTGCTCCAACTGCTGCTCATACTGCATCATCCCGAAACTGCGCGGTGCCTATCGTTCACGTCCGATTGATGCGCTGGTGGCCGAGGCGGAGCGACTGGTTGCCCGCGGGGTCAAGGAAATCAACGTCATCTCCCAGGATATCACCCGTTACGGCAGTGATATGGATGACGGCACCACGCTGGAAACATTGGTCCGACGACTGGCCGCCATCGATGGCCTCCGTTGGATACGACTGCTCTACGCCTATCCGGACGGCATCACCGACTCCCTGATTGCCCTCATTCGTGATGAACCAAAAGTCTGCAAGTATCTGGACATTCCGATCCAGCACATCTCCGATCCGGTACTGAAAGCGATGAAGCGACGGAGCAGTGAGCAGCAGATTCGTGATCTGATCGCCAAACTGCGGAGCGAAATTCCCGGCATCGCCTTGCGGACCTCACTAATCGTCGGCTTTCCGGGAGAGACACTCGAAGATTTTACCACCCTGACCAGCTTTGTTGAACAGACCCGCTTCGACCGCCTGGGGGTATTCTGCTATTCCAGAGAAGAGGGAACTCCGGCTGCAGAAATGCCGGATCAGGTGTCGGAACGGGTCAAGCGGGAACGCTACCGCAAGCTGATGCGGGCTCAGGCACGGCTTTCCTTCCGCCACAACCGTTCACTGATCGGGACCACCGAGCAGGTAATTGTGGAAGGGTACAGTGAAGAAACCGACCTGCTGCTTAAGGGACGGTCATCACGCCAGGCGCCGGATATCGACGGCCTGGTGTATATCACCTCTGGAACGGCTGATATCGGCGATATCGTCACACTCAAAATTACCGACTCATCAGATTATGATTTGATCGGCGAAATGGTGGAATAAACCTCCGCCCATGAAACTTAATGCCAAGCTGATCATCATCATGCTCTCCCTGCTGGTTCTGGCGATGCTGACTCTCTTTATCCTCAACCAGTTTGCCCAGGATGCGCTGGTAAACGAGATTCAGGACAGTTCCCAGGAGATATCCAAGGCGATCCAGATGAGTATCGAGGATCTAACCTCCAATGCCGAGACCTCCCGCCTGACCGATTATTTAACCAAGGCCCGCGAGAAGGGGATCAACGAGATCAACATCATCAATACGGATGGAGAGATTATCGACTCCTCCGATCCCGAAAAGATCGGCAAGAAACGCGAGCTTAAAAAACTGGAAAAGGGGGTTCACGCGGTACAGCGGCCGATTGGCGGCGCGGTGCTCTCCCAGAAACCGTACGAAGTGGTGGTGCCGGTTATTGTCGGGGATGAGCAGCTGGGCTACGTCCAGATCAATATGCTGCTGGACAATATTCGTGACATCCAGCGGGCTAATTTTATTCGCCGCCTCTTTGCCACCGGCATGGTGTTCACCGTCGGCATCGCCCTGATCATCTTCCTTGCCCGCCGCTATACCACCCCGATCAAAAACCTGGTGGAAGACTTCAAGCGGGTCTCGGCTGGTGACCTGTCGGTAACTATTCCGGTGGAAAGCAACGACGAAATCGGAGAAATGGCGGAAGGCTTCAACAACATGGTTGAAAAGCTGCGGGAGCGTGAAGCACTGGAAAAACGCCTGTATGAGGCGGAACACCTCTCGCGGGTCGGGCAGCTGGCGTCCGGCATCGCCCATGAAATCCGCAACCCGCTCAATTACATCAGTCTGGCGATTGATCACCTCAAAACCGAAATGCTTCCCTGCTGCGGTGACAAATGCGCCGAGATGGTGGAATTGACTGAAAAGATCAAAGAAGAAGTGCGCCGCGCAAATTATATGGTGGTGAACTTCATGAATTATGGCCGTCCCCTCAAGTTGCGGCGCACAGAGGTCATTTACCGTGATTTGCTGGCCAAAGTGCTGCCGCTGCTGCAGGACCGATTGATTGAGCAGCATGTGGTCGTTGCCCAGCAGATCCCTGCTGATCTGCCTCCACTCTGGATCGATGGCGAACTGTTCAGGAACTGTATCCTTAACTTCGTCACCAACGCTTCCCAGGCCATGCCGGACGGCGGCACCATCACCATCGGAGCACAACTTCAAGGCAACCGGATGCAGCTGACCTTCTGCGATCAGGGGAACGGCATATCTCCTGACGACATCAGCAAAATTTTCCAACCCTATTTCACCACAAAAGAGGTCGGCATCGGCCTGGGACTGGCAATTACCGAACGGATTATCAAAGAGCATGACGGCGTGATTGTGGTTGAAAGTACCGTTGGCACCGGAACGACCATTACCGTTTCGCTGCCACTGCACCCGACAGAAATCTGAGGAATTATGGAAAACAAGGGCAGCATACTGATTGTTGATGACGAAAAGGGACAGCGGGATATTCTTAACCTGATCCTGAAAAAAGAGGGCTATGACGTCGTTGATGTGCCCGGCGTCCGCGAAGCTCTGGCACAGTTGGAAAAGCGCGAGTTCGACCTGATCATGACCGATCTCAAAATGCAGGGGCAGAGTGGACTTGACCTGCTGGAAAAGGTTCTCACCGATGACCCGCAGCAGTGCATCATTATGATGACGGCCCACGGCTCGGTCGATACCGCCGTAGAAGCCATGCGCAAAGGGGCCTTCGACTATCTGGAGAAACCGTTGGAGCGGGAAAATCTGGTCCTGACCCTGCTGCGCGCCTTCGAGCGCATCGGTCTGATGCGCGAAAACCGGGTGCTGCAGAAGCGGATTGATTCGATTGCAACGATCCCGAATATGCAAGGTGAACATCCAAAAATGAAGGAGGTATTCCGCATCATTGCCAAGATTGCCCCTTCAAACTCAACAGTCCTGATTGTGGGCGAATCGGGAACCGGCAAAGAGCTGATCGCGCGGGCGATCCACGAGGGAAGCCCGCGCCGAAATAAACCGTTTATCGCCATCAACTGCGCCGCCATTCCGGATACATTGATTGAAAGCGAGCTGTTTGGTCATGAAAAAGGGAGCTTTACCGGAGCCAATGCCCGGGAAATCGGCATCTTTGAAGCGGCCGACGGCGGCACCGTGTTTCTGGATGAAATCGGCGAAATGAACGTCGCCATGCAGGCCAAGCTGCTGCGGGCCATTCAGGAGAAAGAAATTCGCCGGGTTGGCGGGAAGGTAAACATTTCTCTGGATGTACGCCTGGTCTCGGCCACCAACAAAGAACTCGAACAGGAGATAAAAAAGGGGACGTTCCGCGAGGATCTGTTCTACCGCCTGAATGTTATCCGCGTCAATCTTCCCCCGTTGCGCGAGCGGGGCAGTGACATCAAAACACTGGCAGAATTCTTTCTGGAGAAATACAGCAAAGCCGCCGGCATTACGCTGGACGGCATCTCGAAGCAGACGCTGAAACTGTTGATGAACTACAGCTGGCCCGGCAACGTACGGCAACTGGAATCGGTCATTGAGCGCTCCATCCTGATGGCCGAAAGCAACTATATCGAACCGGAGGATCTACCGGGCGAGATCACCACCTGCGGCTCACTGGCCGGCGGCATCAATTTCGATCTTCCCCCGGAAGGGATCGATTTCGAGGCATTTGAAAAGGGGTTGATCATCAAGGCGATGGAGCGGGCGGAATGGGTCATCGGCAAAGCCGCGCCACTGCTGGGGATGAGTTACAAAACGCTGCAGTACCGACTGGACAAGTTCGAGATTGTGCGCCCGGAAAAACGGGCGCGGTAGTTTCTGTTTCTACGTGTACCTCACAGGCTCAAGTCAACGGCTCTGCCACCCCTGCCCTCTCGGACGCTGCGGAATAAACAGCCGTTTATAGCCTAAAACGGATACCCCAGCCCGACAAACACCGCCGGTCCGTCCTTACCGATCCCCAAGTCCACCCTGCCAACGATATTCGGGCGTACGGTTGCACGGAAACCGATACCGGGGTTAATCTCGAAATTGGAACGGTTTGCCTTGTCCAGCGACTCCATGACCGCCCCCATATCAATAAACGGTGCCACTTCCCAATCTGCCGTCACTCCGAATATCTCCCAGCGGAAGAGCCGGATGCGCTCTTCGATATTGCACAGAAGAAAACTGTTGTCGATAAAACGGTTGCGACCATAGCCGCGCAGGGTGCTTTCGCCTCCCAGAATACTCTGCTCCAGAAACGGGACGTCATCACCTTTGGTCTGGTTATACATCAGGCGAAACACGCTGATGTACCTGCCCCTGTCGAGCGGAATATAGCCCTTGGCTTCGACTTCATAATGCCGGTAATTGGCAGCCCCCCCGAGCGCTTTAATCGTCGGTTCAAAGGAGATCCGGGTGTAACCGCCGTATGTCGGAGCATCCCGACTGTCGAGCGTACTGTACGAAAGCGAAACCCGCATGGCATGAGTCGTAAATCCGTCAATGCCCGGTACATCAGCTGCGCTAAATTTATCCGTGATATCGGGCAGGCGACTGAAAGCTCCCGCGTGAATTTTTACATCGCGAAAACGGTCACCGAACGTAAGCTGAAAGCGCCGTGCAATCTGATACCCGGCGGAAACTGTAGCGCCAACCTCACTATTGGCATAATTTGTTTCCATCTGCTGCCGGCTCGATGAATTAAAACCGAAAAACCGAGATGAACCGTCCGCCAACTTGAAGAAAAAACCGTTCAGTTCAAGCCTGCTGCCCAACAGTGAACTATCTCTGACTCTTAGTTCGTAATCATAATTTACCCGCGCGGATTGAGAAAGATTGAACTCCATATTCCGGTCAGACGTCGGATAATATGCGCCATATAAAGAAGCGGTGGCACCGAACGTGTTGTTGTAGGTTATCTGGGGAGCCAGCAGCGAGGTAACCTCATCTTGTCCGTTATGCCCCAGAAATGCCGTCAAGGCACCAAACGTGGCACCCTCATTGGGACTGGAGGCGATCACCGGCAGCGGAATGGTGACTACTTTCATTGTTTCGTCAGCAGTGCCATTCAAGGGCGGGTGTACTGTTTCACGTGGGATGTAGCTGGTGCAGCCGACCAGCAGCATTAGATATGCAGTGAAGATACAGCGGGCGAACCCGTTCGGTGTAAATGCTGAAAAGAGAGTCTGCATGATCGGTTCTTGTAACATTGAGTGCCGGCGCTGTCAAATTTCTTGCCGGTCCGCCCGCTTTTGCGTACTATTCGCATTTACCGCGCTATTCTGATGCGGTTGATTTTATTCCGGGAGTCACCATCGTGAGTATTTCAGAGAATGTTAAAAAAATTGCACAGGATGCCCGCCAGGCATCGCTGGCCATGGCACGCCTTTCGACAACGGTTAAAAATGACATGTTGCAGAAGATGGCCGCCGCCCTGGAAAAGGCGACACCTGAACTGATCGTAGAGAATCGTAAAGACCTTGAGACAGGCCGGCAAAAGGGGCTCTCATCCGCCATGCTCGACAGACTGATGCTCGACGAAGATCGAATATCCGGGATTGCGAATGCCCTGCGAGAGATCGCCGCACTGCCTGACCCGGTAGGCGAAGTCACCAAAATGTGGAAACGCCCCAACGAACTGATGGTCGGCAAAATGCGCATCCCACTCGGCACGATTGGCATTATCTATGAATCGCGCCCCAATGTAACCGCCGATGCAGCCGCCATCTGCCTCAAAGCCGGTAATGCAGTGATCCTGCGGGGTGGTTCTGAAGCGATCAACTCCAACCTGGCTATTGCAGCCATTCTGCGGGCCGTGCTAAAGGAGATGAATATCCCGGAAGCAGCACTGTCGCTGATCCCTTTTACCGAGCGCGAAGGGGTGCTGGAGATGCTCAAGCAGGAAGAGTCCATCGACCTGATCATTCCGCGCGGCGGCGAAAGCCTGATCCGCTTTGTGGTTGAAAACTCCCGCATTCCGGTTATCAAGCATTACAAAGGGGTCTGCCACATTTTTGTCGATCAATCCGCCGATTTCGACAAGGCGGAGCAGATCATCATCAACAGCAAAACCCAGCGCCCCGGCGTCTGCAATGCCTTGGAAACACTCCTGATCCACAAGGACGTGGCCGCTGAATTCATCCCACGGATTACCGCTACGTTGTCCGCACTGGGTGTCGAACTGCGCGGCGATGAGGCGTTTTGCGGCTATGCGCCCACCGCCACACCGGCAACAGAAGAGGACTGGTACGCCGAATATCTGGAGCTGATCCTCGCCTGCAGAGTTGTTGACGACATCGATGCCGCCATCGCCCACATCAACCGCTACTGTTCACTGCACACCGAATCGATCATCACCAGCGACTATGGTCGCGCCCAGCGTTTCATCCGCGAAGTGAACTCCTCCTGCGTGATGGTCAACGCCTCGACCCGCTTTGCCGATGGTGGTCAGCTCGGCCTGGGAGCCGAAATCGGCATATCCACCACCAAGCTGCATTCATTTGGCCCGATGGGGCTGGAGGATCTGACCACCACCAAATTCATTGTCTATGGGGATGGCCAGGTGCGGGAGTAAATAACTCATACGACAAGGAGCCCATCATGACTATTCAAGCGCAGATCCAGCAGTTCCTCGCCTCACCCGCATTCGGGGTGGTCGGCGCCTCGACCAACCGGCAGAAATACGGCAACAAAGTGCTGCGCTGTTACCTGCAGAACGGTAAAAGAGCCACACCGGTCAATCCGGTTGAAACGACTATTGAAGGAATGACCTGCGTCGCTTCGATACGTGACCTGCCAACAAATGTCGAAAGCATTTCCATGATAACCCCACCGGCAGTTACCACACAGCTTGTGCCGCTGGCGATCGAAAAAGGAATCAAAAACATCTGGATGCAGCCGGGGGCCGAACACCCAGATGCGGTGGCGCTCTGCCGGGAAAAAGGCATAAACGTCATTGCCGATGGCAGTTGTCTGCTGGTGGTGATGGGCTATCATGAACATTGATTCTGGCAAAAGCCCATGCAATCGACCATGGCAATCGTATACACCAGCAGCATATTTTTTTAGTTGACATTTATGGTCGTGCCTGTCATTTACTAATTTACTTTTAATTGTAAAAAAATTGAAGTCAGTAAACAGTCATACACGATAATACTAAACCATCCGCGAGGGTGGGACGGAAAGCCTACAGGGTCTCACGAAGACAGCCGGGTCGCCGAAATATCACTCACCTGATACGTAGGCGGCCCGGCTTTTTTTTGCCAAAAATCGAAACCACTTTCTTCACCGGAAACAAGGTGAAGATGTAGCAGCGGCACACGCAGATAGAACAAGATCGATAGTGTTGCCGAACGCAGATTGCCTGTTGCCTGCTTCCGGAGGCTGTGTGACAGACAAACTGTAGAAGACGTGCTCACGAAGCACGACAACCTACCCCGGCGCACAGCGTCACAACACACAAAAAAAGGAGATTTATCGTATGAAAATGATCAAATTTGCAGCAATCGCAGCCAGCATCAGTCTCGCCACCGCAGGCCTTGTCGCAACAAGTTTCGCTGATAATGACAGTAATGAAAGCCGCGAGTACAAAGAGAAGCGTGAGCACAGTACGCCACGACCGAGCGCTACTCCGCGCCCAACGGCCACTCCACGGCCTACTGCAACTCCTGCTCCGACTGCGACACCACGTCCAACCGCAACACCTGCTCCGACTGCGACACCACGTCCGACCGCAACACCAGCACCAACAGCTACACCAAAGCCAACTGCAACTCCTTCCCCTACCGCTACACCTGCCCCGGTAAAAACATGGGCACTGTACAATCAGTACTGCGCAGGATGCCACGGAGCTGGCAAACAGGGTAAATCGGCAGCAACCATCCAGTCTGCAATCAACAACAACCTGGGCGGCATGGGTTCACTCTCCAGTCTGACCGCTGCTCAGATTTCAGCACTGGCGGCCGGCCAGTAATTGTTCGGTAATTTTCTGAATGCCGGGCACGACAGAACGTCGTGCCCGGCATTCAGACATTTTTCCATGTAAGTCAGCCTCATGTGTGCCCGCGCCCTCCCTCACGGGGAGGGCGTTCTTATTTTGAGCAACATTTCCTCCTACTCCCTGAATTTCTGTCAACACGTATCGCCATGATCAAGGCGAATAGGTACATGATCCCTCTGCTATGAAAAAACTTTCCTGTTTAACCGTGACACTTGGAATTTCACTCTGCACCGTTGTCGGTAGTTTTGGTGGTGAGGCACCCGGTAAAATGTATCTGACACGCGGATACGCCCTGCTGATGGCGCTCAACAAGAACGCCGACCTGAAAGTTGAGGCGATGAATCCGGCCATGGCTGAGACGGATGCAGCAGCCAGTCGTTACATATATAATCCCGCATTAACGGCAAAGATTGGCGGCGGCGGCAGGACTACTTCATTTCCGTCACGCATGACCACAACAGCAACCGGCACCGTAGCATTGGTTCAAGCGTTGCCAACCGGCGGCAGCATCTCGGCATCAACAGATACCTACTACTCCAAAGACCCCGCATTTGTGGATAGTACGGGTTGGACATCCAATGCATCCGTTACAATTTCACAGCCGCTGCTGAAAAAACTGGGACCGGAGGCTACCGACAGGGGCATCACGATTGCCGACAATAATCTCAAGGAAAGTCGGGAACGTTTCCGGTTTGCAGCTATTGATACGGTGTATACAACCGTCACGACCTACAATAACCTGTATACCCTGCGTCAGTTGCTTGACTCACATAATACAGCCCTGAAAGAGACTCAAAGCCTGCGCGAAAAGTTGTTGAAGAAACGGAAGTCGGGTCCAACAGCCCAGCAGAAGATTGAAATTGCCAATGCGGAGTTCAGTATCGCGCAACGGCTCAAAGACATTATTGATGCCGGTCGCAGGGTACGGGATCAGGAAGCTAATCTGCGCTATTTGATCGGTATTGAAGAAAAGACCGAGCTCATTCCGATTGATCCCCCTTCCCGGGAAGAACCGCCTGATTCTGAGGAACAATCCGTCCGAAAAGCACTGGAACGGCGGGCCGACATCAAACAGTTACGGGTGTCGCTCCAGTCCAGCCAACTGCAGGAACGAGTTTCTAGAAATCTCGCACTTCCCGACCTGACTATTTCTGCTTCGGGCGGCTTTGTCGGCAGCGGTCCTACCGCTGGTCAAAGCTATCAACAACTCGGCACCCGGAAAGAGACCGCCTGGTCAACGGAGCTGCAATTTTCCATGCCCCTCGGCAATACCGCCGCAAGCAACGATTATCGAAAAAATAAGATCCGAAATGAACAGGTGCAATTGCAGATGAACACCCTTGCATGGAAAATTCGCAACGATGTGGAAGCCGACCAACGGGCGCTGATCTCTGCACGGTTGCAGCTGAATTCGACGCAGAAATCCCTGGAGTTTGCCGAAGAACGTCATAATGAATATGTAAAGAACAACCTTGCAGGAACAGCAACCATTCAGGATGTCATCAACGCCAGCAATGACTTTACCTCCGCACGGGCGGCGCATTTTGACGCTCTGGAAACCTTTTCAAATGGTGTGCAGAAGTTGTGGCGCGATACCGGCGAACTTTTGGAGCGGCACAATCTGAAGCTTTCGGAAGTGGCAATGAAGTAGGTGCGTGAGCAAACCGTGAGGGACAAATCGAATGACAAAGATACAGCGCATAGTTTTTGCCGTAACCTTGCTTCTGGCAATGGCGACAGGGCTTCATGGCGGTGAGAAAAAGCCTGCGGAGCCGGACCTGACGACCTGGGGCACATCCCTGTGGACCACCTCTGACTGGAACGCATCCAACCAACTGAAGGGCCCGGCGCGCTTTGACAACGACCAGAAAAATCTGTTTCATATCACATCGGAACTCCCGAACGACGCCCGCTTTACCCGTGAATTATCCGTAGATCCCGACACCATCTATCATTTTTTCTGCCGCGTTCGGACTGAAAATGTGGGCTCAACCGCCCGTGGTGCCGGAATCTCTGTTACCGATATCCTGGATGGTTCGCCTGATATCAAAGGGAGCAGCAGCGGTTGGGGGGCTGTCGACTTCTACGGAAAAACAGGTCCGGCACAACGAACGCTTACGGTCACTCTGGGCATCGGCGGCTATGGCAGCCTCAACAGCGGCAGCGCCTGGTTCAAGGACGTGCGGGTTGAAAAAGCGGGGAATAACCTTCCTGCCACTGCCGGAATTATTCCTCTGACAACACCTCCTGCTCCCGAGGCAAAGAATGGGCAGGGTGGGAAAGTCATTGCCATAATCGGTTGTTTCGGGCTGTTGCTCCTGATGTGGGGCCGTGTGCTTCGCCGCCGTGACAGGAGTTCCGCCATTCACAACAAGAATGAGTCTGTTCCTTCGGCACGGCCGCGGCAAAAGATCGACCGAATCGACGTCGCCGTCATGACTACGCTGACCCTCGCCTCCCTTGCCGTTTCACTGTTCAATCTTGGCGGGCATCGTTCCCCTGAAACCGGCTGGGTTTCCGCCACGGCAGGCGAATCCGTTACGTTCGAGCTGGGTCGTGAAACCGATTTGGCCCGATTCTATTATTACTGCGGCGTCAACGCCAGCGCCGGTGACGGAAGCCGCTTCACACTTTCAGCCCGGAATTCCGAAGGAACCTTTGTCCCGATCCACTCTTTTACCAAAGAAGATGTACAAGTCTGGAAGTTTGCCGAGATTGCGGTCCGGGCAAATGCACTGCGTATCACCGCCGACACCCCCGGCGGGCGGCTCAATGAAATCGTCTTGGTGAAAAAGGGGAGTAAATCAGCCCTTGTCGGTCTTCGAATTACGGAGAAAAACGCTTCGGATCACACGCAGGGTAAACCGGAAAATCTTATCGACGAACAGGGGGCGTTTGAATACGCACCCTCCTTCCGGACCGGTTTTTATTTCGATGAAATTTATCATGCCCGCACTGCTTGGGAATCACTCCATCAGATCGAACCGTATGAAACAACCCATCCGCCCTTGGGCAAACTGTTCATATCAGCGGGGATTGCAATCTTTGGAATGAACGGGTTTGGCTGGCGGATCGTCGGAACGCTTTTCGGCGTTGCACTGGTGCCGCTCATGTACCTTCTCGGCATGAAGATATTCCGGGAGCGGTTTTACGCATTTTGCGCGGCATTCCTTATGATGGCTGATTTCATGCGCTTCGCCCAGAGCCGTGTTGCGGTAATCGATGTCTATGGCGTCTTCTTTATTCTGGTCATGTATTACTTCATTCTTGATCTTTTCACGGAGGAAGGTGAGTCGCCGCCACGAAGCGTCAATGCCTCAATTCTGCTGGCAGGTGCGGCGTTTGGTCTCGGTGCTGCCTGTAAATGGATTGCCCTGTACGCCGGAGGCGGTCTTGGGTTGTTGGTACTGTTCAAGACCACGCAGGAGTTGAAGCGACGTAGCTTTTCACCACGCCACGGCGCTGTGGGATTTCTAGTGCGGCGCGTCGGGGTCTGCCTGCTTGCATTTGGTGTAATACCGGTGGCCATATATCTGCTGGCATATATCCCCTTCCTGCAACTCCCCGGTCCGGGGCACGAACTGGCAGACGTAATTCGACTGCAGAAGCATATGTACTCCTATCACAGCCTGCTGAAATCGACGCACCCCTTTTCCTCTCCCTGGTGGTCATGGCTGCTGGATCTTCGCCCCATGTGGATGTATACCGGAGCCGGTCTCCCCCCCGGAACCGCCTCCACCATCGCCTCCTTCGGTAACCCGGCAATCTGGTGGCTCGCCGCTCCGGCAATCGGTACAACCGCTTTTCTCGCCATCAGGGAGCGGCAGGTAAAAATGGGAGTCGTTCTGCTGGCGTTCTCCTTCCAATACCTGCCCTGGATAGGCGTCAACAGACTCGTGTTCATCTACCACTTTTTTTCAGCAGTGCCGTTTGTTATCCTCTGCATTGTCGCCGCCATAAAGGGCATGGAGCACCGTTTTCCGGATGTTCGTCCCGCTGTAGGAGTCTACCTTGCCGTCACCGGCGGACTCTTTATTATTTTTTATCCGGCCATGTCAGGGATGCTGGTGCCTGAGTGGTATATTGCCAACCTTAGATGGCTTCCAACCTGGCTGTTCTAACAACAGAAACAGAGAATAAACATACTGCATCGAGGTCATCAGATGAAACAGACTATCATTTCCGTAGTAGTCCCGCTGTATAATGAAGAACAGGTTGCCTACGAATCCTATACCCGGCTCAAAGCGGTGCTGGAATCACTGCACGAACCATACGAGATGATCTTTGTGAACGACGGCAGTCGCGACGCCACTCCGATTATCCTCCGGCGGATCTGCGAAACCGACCCCACAGTGCATTTCATCGACTTTTCCCGCAACTTCGGGCACCAGACCGCTATTTCCGCCGGCATGGATTACGCGTTGGGAGACGCAGTGGTCGTTATCGATGCTGACCTTCAGGATCCGCCTGAAGTTATACCGGAAATGATCGCTAAATGGCGTGAAGGCTTTGATGTGGTCTATGGAAAGCGGGCGGAACGGAAGGGTGAAACGCTATTCAAGCGGGTTACATCTGCTCTCTTCTATCGCCTTCTCAAGAATCTCAGCGATGTCGACATTCCGGTGGATACGGGTGATTTTCGCCTGATCGATCGCAAGGTGTGTGATGCCCTTAAGCTGGTGAAGGAGCGGAACCGCTACGTGCGCGGCATCATCAGCTGGCTCGGTTTCAGACAGACCGGGGTTGAATATGTGCGGGACAAACGCTTTGCGGGAGAAACAAAATACCCTCTCCACAAGATGCTCCGTTTCGCTTTTGACGGCATAACGTCCTTTTCCATCAAACCGTTGAAGCTCTCATCCTACGTTGGCGGATGGATTTCCGTTACCGGATTTTCCTACCTGCTGGTGGTCCTGTTTCTGAAACTGTTCACCAATCATACCGTAGCCGGGTGGGCGTCAGTCATGGCGGTGAGCCTCTTTTTCAACGGAGTCGTATTGATGATGCTCGGAATTATCGGTGAATACATCGGCAGAATCTATGACGAAGCGAAGGGGCGACCTCTGTATATCGTGCGGGAAATCATTAATTCGGGGGCGTCTGACAATGGTGTCGACCTGAGCACCCAGAGATCTCGGGACGGATGTAGCGACGATACCCGGCACGTATCATCAGCAACGCGAGCAGTACGTTAACCAGTGACACGGTCAAAAGCAGCGGAGCAAATCGAGGCACGGCGTAAATGTCCTGATAGCTGAGTGCCAGTACCTCTGCCACATTGAGAAACTGGGTGACGCTGAAACCGGCGTACAGCAGAAGAACCCACCTTTCACGGGTGACGATATAGTATGCCAGCATCAACACCAATGCCGGGAAGAGATACCGTTCGTGCATTTTTGCCGAAAGCACGAACACCGAGGCGGGAAGAAACAACGACAGATACCAGAAGCGGGAAAAACCATTCCCTCTCACCGCCACTACCGTTGAAAACAGCACGATCAGCACGATAAAGAGGTTTCCCCAGGCTCCATAGGTAAGAAAGAGGAATCGCTCCGCAGACGAAACTAGGTTGCCTCCGGTCAGGGCAAAAAGGTTGAAAGCATTGAATGTAGCGTAGGGGTAGGAAGCCAAAGTACCGGCGTATTTCGCGATGATCCAGCCGGGACTCTCGTTCACAGCAAAGGGTAGAATAACGGTACAGAATGTCAAAATCGCCGCGCCGGTGAACTGAAGCAACTCCGCCGATGTATGCCCTTCCCGACGCAGGAATCTGACGCCGAACCAGAGGAGCGGAAGCGGAGCAAAGATGAGCGCCTGAGGTTTGATAAGCAGCGCTGCGGCAAAAGAGAGTCCCGACAGGGCCGGATGTCGCTTCAACAGCAGCACCCCGAGCACTATGAACAGCGTCAGCACACTGTCAACCTGTCCCCATACAGCAGAATCAAGCAGTACCGCCGGATTGAAGGCAAAGAGCGCCGCAAGCGCAACAGCCGTTGTGCCGTGCAGATGTCGCCGGGCCAATCGGTAGATAATCAGGATCGTACCAATATCTGCCAGCATCGCGGGAAGTTTCAGGATCACCAGAAACGGTGGGGTGTTAAAATCAAGCGCCAGCAACAGGTCCACTTTGCCCACCAGCCAAAGGACATACATATACCCAGGAGGATAATCGGCAAAGTATCCGGGCGAGTAGAAAGAGGTAAATCCCTCGGCGGCATGCCCGGCCCAGGCACTGAACGTGCCGATATCAGCGGCGTGTCCCCGTGTCGTCGCCGCAAGGGCTATCCGCACCACAAATGCGGCTGCCATCATCAAAGCCAGGGTTTTGTCGCCACCCTCCACTGTTTCCGCCCGGAAGGTACGTTTCGATACGACCCAACATCCAATCAGGAAAAGCCCGCACCATCCCATCATGATAATCGTCCAGCCAGCCGTCATATCACCTGTCCTTCACCCGAAAAACCCAGAGTTTATTGCCGATAAAATTAACCGCCAAAGCTGCAACGGTCGCACATACTTTAGCGACCCCAAGACCGAAACCTGCTCTGTCGTGAAGCATGGTCAGGCACACAAGCGATACCCCCAGAGAAGCAAGATTGACGACGATAAATCGGGTGATCTCACTGTATGAAAAGCCACTGGAGCGGAATGTCCAGATTTTATTAAGCAGATAGCTGTTGGCGGTTCCGCAGGAGTAAGAAACAACCTGTGCCGCGACGTACGGCATACCCAGCCACGTAAGCAGAAAGAATATCACCATATCAACACCGGTATTGAGTACGCCGACCGTTGCGAAGCGGACAAATTCTCCGAAGAAGTGACGCTGTTGTGGTCTTTGCTGTTTCATGATGGCGACGCCAATTTCTCCGGAATAGGTACATATTCTTCGGTGCGGGTGACACTTTCGGAAAGGCATGAGCATCAAATTTTGAGCACATATCATTTTATTTGCGAAAACAGAAGATAGATATCGTATAAACACTTGTCAGATCAACAAAAATCTGACATAGTCACCAATCTTCGACGGGCAGCAATGCCCGTCGTTTTATTTTGCAGCATTGAGGAGTTTTACCCATGCAGGAACGAATCAGAAACATTGCCATTATTGCCCACGTTGACCACGGTAAGACCACACTGGTTGATGCCATGCTGAAACACGCCGGAGTGTATCGCGCGAATGAAGCCATTACCGAGCGAGTCATGGACTCGAACGACCTTGAAAAAGAACGCGGCATCACGATCCTTGCCAAGAGCCTTTCGATTCACCACGGGCAGTATAAAATTAATATTGTTGATACACCCGGCCACGCTGACTTCGGCGGCGAGGTAGAACGCGTCCTTAAAATGGTTGACTCCGTACTGTTGCTGGTGGATGCCCTGGACGGCCCCATGCCCCAGACCCGCTTCGTTCTGAAAAAATCTCTCGACCTGAACCTGAAACCGATCGTCGTCATAAACAAGATTGACCGTCCCGGCAGTCGTCCGGACGAAGTGCTCAATATGGTATTTGATCTGTTTTGCGAACTGAATGCATCAGACGATCAGCTCGATTTTCCGGTGGTCTATACCAGCGCCAAAATGGGTTATGCCAAACTGGATATCAACGTCGAATCGAACAGCATGGAACCACTCTTTGCAGTAGTTGAAGCAAATGTCCGCCCGCCAAAGGGTGATATCAATGCACCATTCCAGATGCTGATTGCCAACATCGATTATAACGATTACATCGGTCGTATGGCTACCGGCCGCATCTTCCACGGCAAGGTCCGTGCTGGTGAGACAGTTGCCATGATCAAGCAGGACGGATCAATCACAAAAGGTCGCATCACCAAACTGCTCGGTTACGAAGGTTTGAAGCAGGTTGAGATTGAAGAAGCCGGAACGGGTGATATCGTCACCGTCGCCGGTTTTGAGGATGTCAGCATCGGTGAAACGCTGGCCTCTGCAGAAAACCCGATCGCAGTCCCTTACGTCTCGATCGATGAGCCGACCCTGTCAATGAACTTTATCGTCAACACGTCCCCCTTTGCCGGTCGTGAAGGTAAATGGGTTACATCCCGTAACATCCGCGAGCGGCTTACTAAGGAGCTGCGCACCAACGTGTCCCTGCGGGTTGAGGATACCGACAGTGCTGATACATTCAAGGTTTCCGGCCGGGGCGAACTGCATCTCTCGATCCTGATTGAAACCATGCGTCGCGAAGGCTTTGAATTGGCTGTCTCCAAGCCGGAAGTTATTGTCCGCCTGAAAGACGGCGTTAAAATGGAACCTATGGAATATCTGGTGGTTGATGTGGCGTCAGAATTCCAGGGAGCCATCATCGAAAAGATGGGACCACGCAAAGGTGAAATGGTTGCCATGGCGCCGATGGGCGAGATGGTACGTCTCGAATTCATTATCCCGGCGCGCGGCCTGATCGGTCTGCGCGGTGAAGTCCTGACCGATACCCGCGGCACCGCCGTCATGACCCATACATTCCACGAATATGCCCCGTACAAAGGTGATATCCCCGGCCGTAAAAATGGTGCTCTGATGGCCATGGATCATGGCGAGACGACCGCTTATTCCTTGGATGCCCTCCAGCCACGCGGCACTCTGTTCATTGGTGCCGGTGTCGAAGTCTACGGCGGGATGATAATCGGCCAGAATAACAAGGATAACGATCTGGAAGTCAATCCCTGCAAAGGGAAAAAGCTGACCAACGTCCGTGCTTCCGGCACTGACGACGCCATCAAACTTACTCCGCCCAAGGTAATGACCCTTGAACAGGCACTGGAATTTATTGAGGATGATGAGCTGGTTGAAGTTACCCCGAATTCGATCCGCCTGCGTAAAAAAGAGCTTGATCCTACCCGGCGCAAACGCTCTAACAAGTCGTAGAAACATACGCTATTGATGTTCTGTGGGCCGGGAATTTTCCCGGCCCCTTTTTTTTATTTTTCGCATACTATGGATTTTAATGTATACATGGGTTAAAGACAGTTTTAATCCTTTTACAGTTATCTACACGCAACGGGTGATCCGTATGAAACATGCCACTCAAATTCCCGATTATAGATCGTTCAGACGTATCATCGTACCTACGGTCAGTGCTCTGATACTGTTGTTACTTGGCTTTTCAGCCTGGAAATCGGTGGTTGAATACCGACTGACCATCCGCGGGGCTGAGCTGCAGTCCCGCGGCTACGCCCGTGCCCTCAAAGAGCACGCGGAGAGGGCCTTTAGCGAGGCAGACAACATCCTGCTTGATACGATCGACCACGTGAAGGATCATGGCGGTATCGACCGGGAAAACAGCGCACTCCTCCGTGAGTTTATACATCGCCATAACAGGAGCATACCGCAGGTTGGCGGCATACTTCTGGTCAACCGTAACGGCCAGCTCTTTGCCCATTCGCGGGCCACCTCCGTCATGAATGTAAATGACTATTTTATCCACCATCGTGATCACCCGGAAGATACGACACCATATTTTTCGAGACCGGTACAAAGCAGGCTTGACAACAAGTGGACTTTTACCCTGTCGAGAGCTGTCCGTTCCTCGACCGGAGCTTTTGAAGGGCTTGTGGCCATCGCATTTGAGATGGAATATTTTCAGCACTTTTATTCGTCGCTTGACCTCGGCAAAGAGGGGCGTATCGTGATGGTGCGTCGAGACGGGGCGTTACTGCTGTCCCAGCCGTTCAAAGAAAGTGATTTTGCTGTAGATTTCAGTAAGTCATTTCTCATCCGCACCTACCTGCCCCGTTCACCGAAAGGCACCTTTCATATTCCCAGCGGCAAGGCTCTGCTGGAAGCGAAAGCCCGAATTGTCTCATACGAGGCACTCGACAGTTTTCCAATTGTTGCCAACGCGAACATGGGGACTGACGAAGTAACCGCTGTCTGGCGAAAAAACACCGCTATACAGGCGGCTCTCACACTGGTGACCTGCGGCGCACTGTATCTGCTGATGATCCTGCTGCTGCGTCAAATCAAACGGATTCAAGCCGCCTACCAGCGCCAATCCGAACAGCAAGCCGAGATTTCCGCAGCAACCGAAGCGTGGCAGGCCACCTTTGATTCTGTGGCAGATGCAATCTGGGTCATGGACCTCGACCGCACCATCCTGCGCTGCAACAAAGCGACAAACACCATTTTTGGCAAAGAGAGCGGTCAGGTAGTCGGGCATTTATGCTGCGAAGTTGCTCATCATGGCAAAACGCCACTCGTCACCTGCCCTTTTCAAAAGATGCTGGATAGCGGACAACGGGCCAATATGCAGATCACTATCGGCGAACGCTGGTTTGACGTCTCGGTCGATCCGATTCGTGACGGCAACGGCACAATTACCGGCGCCGTCCATATCGTATCGGATATCAGCCAGCTAAAGCAGGCAGAAGAACAGGCGATAGAAAATGAGGCCCGCATGCGAGGGCTGCTTTCGGCAATTCCTGATGCAATTTTTTTCAAGGATGCCGCCGGTCGCTGGCTGCTGGCCAACAGCGCCGGCATTGAATTGTTCTGCCTTCATGACATTGATTATTTTGGCAGGACGGACCTTGAGCTGGCTGAAATAGTTCCGGAAAGAAGGACTGAGCAACTGTGTTCCCTGTCAAGTAATTTTACTGCGTAGCCGAGTTAAGCTGAAATTTTCCATGGTCCCACTTTTGGTTGTTTTTGATCATGGA
>JAYTVV010000089.1:0-3108 GCA_043743795.1 Geobacteraceae bacterium | reverse complement strand
CTGGTGTCTCAATCAGGAAATGGTGAAAGCCAAGCTGAATGAGATACGAGCCGGTGCCGGTACACCAATGATCCCGAGCAAAGAGTTCAGGGAGCTTTCCATTCCACTTCCGCCTCTAGCTATGCAAAAGCACATTGCCGAAATCGGAAGGCTGCAGATGCGTGAAAAATTATTAGTGCAGCAATTGACGGAAGAGACAGATCGTCTACATCAGGCAATAGGCAAACAAATACTTTCAAATTTCAATACCAACTATAAGGGGTAATCACAATGCCAACCAAGATATCACAGCAGGAAATCAATGACGTACTCTGGAAGGCGTGCGACAGCTTTCGTGGCACCATTGACGCAGCAGATTACAAGGGCTATCTCCTGACCATGCTGTTCGTTAAGTACATCTCAGACGTCTGGCAGGACCACTACGACAAATACCAGAAAGAACTTGGTAATGATGCGGATCGCATCAAACGCAAGATGGAGCGTGAGCGCTTCGTACTTCCTGAGGAAGGCTCCTTCTACTATCTCTATGACAATCGGGAAGCTGCCAATCTGGGGGAATTGATCAATATTGCCCTGGAAAAGATTGAGATGGCCAACAAAGCCAAGCTTACTAATGTATTCCGCAACATCGACTTCAACTCTGAATCACTTCTTGGCAACACCCGCAAGCGTAACCACATCCTCAAAAACCTTCTGGAAGATTTCGGTGATCCCAAGCTAAATCTGCGCCCAAGTCGTATTGGCAGCTTAGACATTATCGGTGGTGCATACGAATACCTGATCGGTCGTTTTGCTGCTGATGCTGGCAAGAAGGCTGGAGAATTCTATACTCCCCCAGAAGTATCATTGCTCCTCTCCAAGCTGCTTGATCCCAAACCGGGAGAAAGAATCTGCGACCCGGCAGCCGGATCAGGGTCGCTTCTGCTCAAGTGTGCCGGTCACGTCCGAAAAGTGTATGGCAGTGAAGACTGCGCTCTGTTTGGTCAAGAGGCGATCAGCAGCACCTGGGCGCTGTGTATGATGAATATGTTTCTGCACAACGAGAATAGCCCTCGCATCGAATGGGGCGATACACTGCTGGAGCCCAAACTGATTGAGAATGACAAACTGATGCGCTTTGAAGTCGTGGTGGCAAATCCTCCATTCTCTTTGGACAAATGGGGGGCTGACAAAGCTGGAGAAGAAGCTAAGCGTTTTAATCGGTGGCACCGTGGGACTCCCCCTAAGAGTAAAGGCGATTACGCTTTCATCTCCCACATGATCGAAACCACAACACAGGGAACCGGTCGAGTCGGTGTGGTCGTTCCCCATGGCGTTCTCTTTCGAGGGGGTGCAGAAGGAACGATCCGCAAAGCCTTCATCGAAGAAAACCTGCTGGACGCTGTAATCGGTCTGCCAGCGAACCTTTTCTTTGGCACCGGTATTCCTGCAGCTATTCTTGTGTTCCGTCGAGATCGTGGTGAAAAAACAGATGTACTTTTCATTGATGCCAGCCGTGAGTTCGATAACGGAAAGAATCAGAATCTGATCCGTGAGGACATTGAGCTCGCCAAAATCATCGATACATATCGCTCCAGGTCAACAGTAAACAAGTACTCCTATCTCGTCAGCAGGGAAAAAATTCAGGAGAACGACTACAACCTCAACATTCCACGCTATGTAGATACCTTTGAGGAAGAGGAAGAAGTCGATATCTCCGCCGTACAAGAACGGATTGTCGGTATTGAACGGGATCTGGCAGAGGTACGTGGGCAGATGGCGGTGTGTCTGAAGGAGCTTGGACTATAAACTGATGGGAGGTTATAGGTTATGAGTAAAAGAGATGTCATACAACAGCATCATAAAACATTTGAAAGTATTTGCAATTTAGATAACGACGGTAACGAGTACTGGCAGGCTCGGCAACTTGCTAAGGTACTGGAATATTCTGAATACCGGCATTTTTTGCCCGTTATCGAAAAAGCCAAAGATGCTTGTACTAATAGCAAAAATCTGGTGGAAGACCATTTCGAGGATATCCTCGAAATGGTAGACATCGGTTCAGGTGCCAAGCGTCCTGTCCCTGATGTTCGCTTGTCACGCTATGCCTGCTATCTAGCAGTACAGAACGGCGATCCAACAAAACCTGTTATTGCTAACGGGCAAACATACTTTGCCATGCAAACACGGCGGCAAGAGCTTGCCGATAATTCACGTTTCGCCCAGCTTACTGAGGACGAGCGCCGTTTGATGTTACGTGATGAATTAGCACATCACAACAAAGCACTGAGCGCTGCGGCTAAAGATGCCGGTGTAGAAACAGGGCTGGATTATGCAATTTTTCAGGATCATGGGTACAAAGGGCTTTATGGAGGGCTCGGTGCAAAAGACATCCATGTCCGTAAAGGGCTGAAGAAATCGCAGAAGATTCTTGACCACATGGGGAGCACTGAGCTGGCCGCCAACCTGTTTCGAGCCACACAAACCGAAGAGAAACTTCGCCGGGACAAAGTGCATGGGAAACAGACAGCCAACAGGACGCATCATGAAGTTGGGGTTAAGGTTCGTAAGACAATAGAAGAACTCGGCGGGACTATGCCAGAAAACCTGACTACGCCTGAAAAAAGCATTCCACAGCTGGAGAGAATCAAGAAAAAGATCGAGGACAAAAAGTCGTGACAATGGGGAATTTGCTTTTCTACGCAACTACCGAGTAATCCTCGGCAGTTCAACAACTCGAACTGTCAAGGATTTCTTGACAGTTCAAAATGACACATTTAAGTGTTGCCTAATGATTGAGAATTGGCCAGTTGTAAAGGAATGCTTGACAACTGAAAGTGATATTTCTGGCAACTTGTAAGCATCGCTTACAAGTTCACACGATTCGAGGAGGAGTAAGTTTTGAGCACTGTACATTGTGTACCAGAAGGCTGGAAACGAGAACGAATTGGGAAAATAGCTACATTTCAACGTGGATTTGATCTGCCAAGTTCAGAGCGTAAAAATGGTATCTATCCAGTGGTTTCATCGGGCGGAATTTCAGGTTGGCACAATCAGCCAATGGCTAAAGCTCCAGGTGTTGTTACGGGACGCTACGGAAGCATTGGGCTGGTTTTTTTTATGGAAGAA
>JAYTVV010000088.1:0-3421 GCA_043743795.1 Geobacteraceae bacterium | reverse complement strand
ATGCCCGGCTTTACCCATCTGCAGACCGCGCAGCCGATCCTGTTCGCCCATCACCTGATGGCGTATGTGGAGATGTTCAAGCGTGACAAGTCGCGGCTGGAAGATTGTCTCAAACGGGTTAACGTTCTGCCGCTTGGAGCTGGCGCGCTGGCAGGTACAACCTTCCCGATCGATCGTGATTATGTTGCAGAACAGCTCGATTTTCCAGCGATAACGCGCAATTCGCTCGACGCCGTTTCTGATCGGGATTTTGCTCTGGAATTTCTGGCCGATGCTTCAATTATAATGGTGCATCTCTCCCGTTTCTCAGAGGAGTTGATTATCTGGTCAACCAGTGCATTTCAATTTATTGAATTATCGGATGGCTTCTGCACCGGGTCATCAATCATGCCTCAGAAGAAAAATCCTGATGTGCCGGAACTGGTGCGAGGTAAAACCGGGCGTGTGTATGGCAACCTGATGGCGCTGCTTACGACTATGAAGGCATTGCCACTGGCGTACAATAAAGATATGCAGGAAGATAAAGAGCCGCTCTTCGATACAATTGACACGGTGAAGGGGAGCCTTAAAATATTCGCGGACATGATCCGCGAGATGCGGGTAAATGTCGGCAATATGGGCAAAGCTGCCGGGCAGGGCTTTTCAACCGCTACGGACGTGGCTGATTATCTCGTGCGTAAAGGTCTGCCGTTCCGGGATGCTCACGAAGTGGTCGGTAAATCGGTGGCGTATTGTGTTGAAAACGAGATGGATATCACGGAGCTTTCGTTGGCGGAATGGCAGCTTTTCTCTGCCAAGATTGATACGGATATTTTTGAATGTATTACTGTCGAAGCCAGTGTCAATGCGCGGAATATTCCGGGTGGAACCGCTCGTGAACGTGTGTGGAGCGAGATTCAGAACGTGCGAGCGGGACAGTGATCAGCAATGTATTGTGATTTCTTCGGCTTTTCAGAAAAGCCATTCACGATTACCCCCAATCCTCACTTTGTATTTTTGAGTACTGTTCACCGCGAGGCGTTTGCCCGCTTACTGTACGGTGTCGATAGCCATGCCGGTTTCATTGCTCTTACCGGTGAGGTCGGCACCGGCAAAACGACGATGCTTCGCACCTTGTTGTCGCAGCTTGATCCTGAAAAATACCGAAGTGCGCTTATTTTTAATCCCTGCGTGTCAGCTGAACAGCTTATGGCCGGTATTTGCCGGGAATTTGGTGTTGAGGCTGACGAACAGAATCGTTCCGGCTATCTGGATGCACTCAATCATTTTCTGATTGAGCAGAATAGTGCCGGTCGGACCATCGTTCTTGTTATTGATGAAGCGCAAAATCTTGAACCGGACGTACTGGAGCAGGTACGACTGATTTCGAATCTGGAAACCGAACGGGACAAGCTGATTCAGATCATACTGGCCGGGCAGCCGGAGTTGAATGATGTACTGCAGCGCCACGACCTTCGCCAGCTCAATCAGCGTATCACCGTGCGCTGCCGGCTTACGCCCATGAAACTTGATGATACCGTCCGGTACATCAATCATCGCCTGAAAATATCCGGCAGCCGTATACCTGACATCTTCTCTCCCGCTGCAATCAAGAAAGCCTATCGATTCTCGCGCGGCAATCCGCGTTTGATCAATGTGGTCTGCGAACAGGCGCTGGTAATGGCCTGGACCCGTGAGACCCGGTTTGTTTCACCGGTGATTGTCACACAGGTCATCACAGAGCTTCAGCCGGGTGATGAATATGAGGGGCTGTGGGAGCTACTCTGGTCCCGAATTACACGTTGGCTTTTTGCCGGAAAGTGATCTGATTATATGAGTTATATTCTCGATGCTCTCAAGAAAATAGAACATGAAAAAAACAAAAAAGTTCATTCGGATGGAAGAGTCAATATTTCCGGTGATCTGTTTCAGGACCGGCTGCCATCCACACCCGGAACCGGAATCCGGAAAGTTGTGGCACTCATTGTCGTTGTTGCGTTGGTAGCGTGCGCGGGTACCTGGTTTGCGCTCCGTGGAAACAACAGAAAGAGTGTCGCCGTTATGCACCCGGTCACCCCCCCCCCTGCGCCCGTACCCGTACCAATTCCCGTCGTATCGGCACCGCAGCCTCAAGCGGGACCGCTTCCTGCAGTACAATCAATTTCATCGCCGGTCGTACCCATACGCAGGGAGGCAGATGAAGAAGATACTCCTGAGCAGAAAGCCCGCCACTCAAAAAAACAAACCAAGGCATACTCTCCTGCTCCAAGGCAATCTGTTCAGGCTGTATCGCCTGTGCAGGCCCCTGCTGACATTAAATTGTCAGGCATCGCCTGGCAGGATGAACGTTCGGGACGACGTGCGGTTATCAACGGGTTTCTGCTCAAGGAAGGCGCTGTTGTATCAGGCGCTAAAATAACTGATATCCAGGCTGACAAGGTCCGCTTTTCAACCGCTGCCGGTCAGTTTGAGATAAAGCTCGATGCCGTCTTGCCTGCTGAGGTTAAAAAATGAATCCAGTCGGCCGATCCGCCTTTTTTGTTACGGTATCATTGTTGGCAACTGCCTGTGGCAAAAAAGGGCCGCTGATTTATCCCGACATGATGATCCCAGCGGCACCAGCGGCCGCAATTGCTCAACAGAGTGGCTCCATTGTTAAACTTCAATTTACTCTCCCCGATAAGGATCGCGCCGGGCGCCCGGTGCAGGGTGTGGCCGGTGTGAGAATCAGCAGGCGGGCACATGAAGCCGGCCAGAAAGATGTCTGTCGCTCCTGCATGACTGACTACACACTGTTTCAAACACTGTACCTTGACCATGTACCGGATACTACCCAGCGCTTTGGCAACCGGCTTGTCGTGCTTGATGGTGATGTGACGGCAGGAAACTCCTATTCATACCGTCTCGTACCATTTACAACCGATGGTTTGGACGGCGCTGTTTCGACGACTGCAGACGTTGGTGTGATGTCTGCGCTTCCTGCACCTGTTGTGATAATTGAGTCTCTTCCTACTGAGATACGACTTCGAATGTCATTTCAACTTCCAGTAGCCGGGCAGCTGCTTGGTTACAGCCTGTACCGTCGGGTTGCTGGAACTGTCCGGTCGTCTCTGCCGGTTAATAAAGAACCGCAGAAAGGCGGTGAGTACGTCGATGCTGGTATTGAGCGGGGGGTGAAGTACCAGTATTCTGTCAGGGCGTTGGTTGCTCTGGGGGGGGGAGATGTTGTTGAAAGTTTAGAGTCACAAGAAGTTGAAGGGATGTTGAAGGACGACGAGTAAATTGTACGACGGGACATTGTCGATACAAGAAAGGGCATCCATTCGTGGATGCCCTTTCTTAGTTGTGTGCGCCCGGCAGGGCGCGTGGGGCGTAAGCCCCATCGAATCAGCCGTGGTAGCTGATTTGTGACTTGGAGGTGCAAGTCCTCTACGGACCCTGA
>JAYTVV010000087.1:0-2453 GCA_043743795.1 Geobacteraceae bacterium | reverse complement strand
TGGGAGAAACCGGCTTTGGCAGGAACAGGGCTCCTTCGGGTAATAAGTCTCTCTGTTCAATGATATCGGACGGGTATCCGCTGATGAACAATGCCTTTATTTCAGGTTGTATATCCACAATACGTTTAAAGACCTCTTTGGCATTTTTGCGAGGCATGATCGCATCCAGAATCACCAGTGAGATTTGAGCTGCGTTTGCGCTGAACACCTCAATCGCTTCCTCGCCGTCTGCCGCCTCCAGAACCACATAACCGAACTGCTGCAGGATGTAGGTGATCACCTTGCGTATGGCGGGATCGTCCTCGGCAAGCAGAACTGTTTCCGTGCCGCCGGTCAACGGCACCGAAGCCTTGCCGTTAACCGGTACATCGACCGGCACAGCAAGCGGGAGATAGATGGTAAAGGTCGTGCCGAATCCGGGGCTGCTGTCAACTGTGACGCAGCCGTGGTGTTGTTTGATTATACCGTACAGGATCGAGAGTCCCAGACCGGTACCCTTGCCAAGCTCCTTGGTGGTGAAGAACGGCTCGAAAATCCTGGCCACGGTTGCCGTCTCCATGCCGTTGCCCGTGTCGGACACGGAGAGCAGCGCATAGGGCCCGGGCGGGCAGTTATCTCCTAGAAGCAGGCTATCGGCATCCAGGTTGATCTGATCCGTTGAGATGAGCAGCTTGCCTCCATCGGACATGGCATCGCGGGCGTTGGTCGCCAGGTTCATCAGCACCTGCTCGATCTGGCCGCAATCGGCCATGATCGTCAGAGGACAAGTGGACAGATCTGTTTCTACGACAATGTTTTCGCCGATCAGACGGCTGATCAGTTTGGTGATTGTGATCACAATATCATTAAGACTGATCAGCCGCAGAGTCATTACCTGGTTCCGGCTGAAGGCCAGAAGCCCCTTGGTGAGATTTGCCGCTCTCTCTACCAAACCCGTCAGGTTGTCGACATATCCCCGCTGTTTGTCGTTTGTATAAAGATCCATCTGCAGCAGGGTACTGTAGCCGATAATTGCGGTGAGAATGTTATTGAAGTCGTGGGCAATACCTCCGGCAAGGGTACCGACCGCCTCCATTTTCTGCGATTGTCGCAACTGTTCCTCAAGACTGCGCCGTTCGGTTATGACGTCGAAAACAGCTACAAAATACTCCCTGGCCGGGCTGTAAACCGATATCCAGTACCATTGTTCCAGGGCCTCGACATATGTTTCGAATTGCTCCGGTTTCCCGGTCATGGCAACCCTGCCATACACTTCAAAAAGTCCGGGATCTCTCTCGCAAATGCCGGGGATGACCTCAGTCACCCTCCTGCCGACCACATCCTTCAGACCGGTCTGTTTTTCGAAGGCTTCGTTGACACTCAGATAGATAAAATCCTGTGGCGTATCCCCCTCAAAAATCATCCGGCAGTATGCAAAGCCGTTCAGCATGTTTTCGAAGAGGGAGCGATACAACTCTTCACTCTCCCGCAGAGCCTTTTCCGCCTGCTTGATGCCGGTGATGTCCCGGCCAACCCCAAGCACCCCCATCAGTTGCCTCTTCGAATCATACATGGGGGTTTTGATGGTCTCAAACAGGGCCCGGTGTCCGTCACTGGCATAGACTAGCCACTCTTCATTGGCGCTGGGGGCGTCGACTGCCATCGCTTTCCGGTCATTTTCGCGGAAAAAATCCGCCAACTCCCGATCAACGTAATCGTAGTCGGTTTTGCCGAGAATATCCGCCTCACGTGCACCGAATAAACGTTCAAATTCAGAATTGCAGGCGAGATAAACGCCTTCGGAATCCTTCAGCCAGACCAGGTCAGGTATGGTATTGATCAAAGTGCGCAGCAGTGTTCGTTCCGCCGCCAACTCCTGCTCGGCATGACTGCGTTTACGCAGTTCCTGTGCCTCTTTCAGGGCGCGCTGCACGGCTGGCACCAGCCTGCTCAGGCGATGCTTGAGGACATAATCCGTTGCACCGCTCTTTATGGAGTCGATTGCTTTTTCCTCGCCCAGGGTTCCTGAGACAATTATGAATGGAATCTCCGGACATCTTTTGCGGACCTCGGCCAGGGCGCTCATACCGTCGTAGAGGGGGAGTGAGAAATCGGCCAGGATCAGGCCACACGATGAATGTTCCAGTGCATTGATAAAGGCCGGCTCTGTATCGACCTGCTCGACGATGCAATCGGACCATTCTTCCTCCAGGGTGCTCTGGATCAGTTCCGCGTCAACCGGATTGTCCTCCAGGTGAATGATATGCAATTTTTCAGACATGCGACCCCTCCCTAATTGACGCTTCCCGGCGGCGGCTTATACCTCTTTTACGGGTAATGAAAAATAGAACGTTGCCCCCTCATCGACGCCCCCCTCGGCCCAGGTCCGACCGCCATGGCGGCTGATGATGCGCCGCACGTTGGCCAGTCCGACGCCGGTTCCCTCGAACTCCTCGCTGCGGTGCAGGCGCTGG
>JAYTVV010000086.1:0-3081 GCA_043743795.1 Geobacteraceae bacterium | reverse complement strand
CCCCTGCTCTTTCTCGCAAATGGAGGCATATGCGGCTTAGTCAGTGACTGATTACCTCGACTCGTGGAAGAACGTCAACCTTGCATTCAGAGAGTTTGGCCATTGTGACGATGGTGCAATTGCAGAAGGATTCGACGAAGCAATTTCACTGCTCTGGGCTAACCAATGGAAGAAACTACCAGAAATGCTCCAGGGCGCCAAAGAAAACAAAGGATTTAAGTCATTCATTTACAAAAGAATCTGGAGCGAAACGGTTCCTGTTGAACGGTGGCAGAAAATTCTGAAAAAAACACAGAAGGAGTGCCCTGATGGCGGGAAAGATTTTTGCGTTGAAATAATTCGGGTAGGTAAAACGGCACCCAATTACCAGTAGCCTACCCAGTTACGCAGCAAGCGATAGTGGCTGCACCTGCTGCATCCTCTGAACCATCATTTTTTCGGCGGTTTTCAGGTCGTAGCTGGTTTGCAGGTTCATCCAGTAGGTCGGCGTCTGACCAAACACCTTGCCGAAAAGAACCGCCAGTTCAGCCGTAACAGGACGTGAACCCTTGACAACATGAGATATGCGCATGGGTGAAACGCCAATCGCATGAGCAAAAGCGTTTTGTGATACGCCGAGTTCGTCAAGTATTTCTTTCAGGAATACCCCGGGATGTATGGGAGGAAGACCGTTTTTGATAGCCATAAAATTTCTCCTTAATGGTAGTCGGTTATTTCAACATCAGTCGCTTCGCCGTTTGTAAACCGAAAGCATATTCGCCATTGGTCGTTAATCCTCACACTCCACTGCCCCGTCCTATCGCCAGTGAGGGTTTCAAGGCGGCTTGACGGGGGAATTAGCAAATCAGTAACCTCGCGTGCGCTATCCAACTGTGTCAAACGCATGATCGAACGGATGATGATTTCAGGAGGAAGTTTTTTGGATTTCCCCGTTGCAAAGAGCATGAAAGGCGCATCCCTGTAAGGATGCGCCTTTCATGCCTCTATGCCAAAAGCCAATTATCCTTGTGCCGCCTGTACCGCCGTAATGGCAGTTACGTTAACAATGTCATCCACCGAGCAGCCGCGCGAGAGGTCATTGACCGGTTTGGCCAGACCCTGGATGATCGGGCCGACCGCTTCAGCACCGGCGACACGTTCCACCAGTTTATAGGCAATATTGCCGGCATCGAGATCAGGGAAAATCAGGACATTAGCCTTACCGGCCACACTGCTGCCGGGTGCTTTTTTGCTGCCGACATTGGGAAGCAGGGCGGCATCGGCCTGCAGTTCGCCGTCGATCTGCATATCCGGCTTGATCTGTTTGGCAATTTCCAGCGCTTTTAACACTTTGTCACAATCGGCATGACTGGCGCTCCCTTTCGTAGAGAATGAAAGCAGGGCCACACGGGCATCCACATCCAGAAACGCCTTGCAGTTTCCGGCGGTCGCCACCGCAATTTCTGCCAACGCCTGAGCATCGGGATTGGGATTAACGGCGCAGTCGGCAAAAAGAATGATGCCGTTCTCGCCAAAATCAGGGTTTTTGGTAATCATCAGAAAAAATGATGACACAGTCTTGATACCGGCAGCGGGGCCAACAGTCTGGAAAGCAGCCTTAAGCACGTTGCCGGTTGTGCCGGTTGCACCGGCCACTTGACCACCGGCATCCCCATTGCGCACCATCATTCCGGCATAATACAGGTTATCATCGGCAGTGAGGAGCTTTCTGGCTTCATCGGCAGTCAAACCTTTGCTCTTGCGCAACTCGACCAAGTCGGCCACATATCCGTCAAGCTTCGACGATGTTGCAGGGTCAAGCAGTTCTACACCGGAGAGGTTGATGCCCTTTGCAGCAGCTTCAGTCTGAATCTTGGCCGGATCACCAAGAATAACGATCCTGGCCAACCCTCCCGCAACTATTTTCTCTGCAGCAAACAGCATTCGTTCGTCATAACTTTCCGGCAATACCACCGTTTGCAGATTCTTTTTGGCCTTCTCCTTGATCTGGTCAACAAGATGCATATTCAGCCTCCTCAGAGTAATAAAACAGGTTTATGCTTATAGCCGAAACCCTACCGCCGGTCAATAAAAAAAGCCCGATTTCTCGGGCTTTTAGCGTCACTTAACATCTTACATTTGAGTTAAAATTCCACTCCCAACGCCTCGGCAACCGTGTGCATATCCTTGTCGCCGCGCCCCGACAGACAGACCACTATCGTCATATCTTTACTCAGTGTGGGAGCCAGTTTCATTGTATGCGCAATGGCGTGAGAAGATTCAAGGGCCGGTATAATTCCCTCTTCGCGGGTCAGAGTACTGAAGCCTTCCAGTGCTTCGTTATCGGTAATCGAGACATAGTCGGCGCGACCGGAATCCTTTAGCCAGGAATGTTCCGGACCGACCCCCGGATAATCAAGCCCTGCCGAGATTGAGTGGGCGTGGGTAATCTGACCATGCTGATCCTGCAGAAGATAGGTTTTGTTGCCATGCAGAATACCGGGTGACCCGGCACAGAGCGGCGCGGCGTGCCTGCCGGTCTCAATACCGTAACCGGATGCTTCAACCCCGATCAGGCGTACCGACGTATCTTTAAGAAATGGATAGAACAGCCCCAGAGCGTTACTGCCTCCGCCGACGGCAGCCACCAGATAATCCGGCAGGCGCCCTTCAACTTTCCTGTGCTGCCGCTTGACCTCAGCACCGATCACGGACTGAAAATCGCGGACCATCATCGGGTACGGATGCGGCCCTGCGACGGTGCCGATCACATAAAAAGTTTCATGGATAGTGGTAACCCAGTTGCGCATTGCCTCATTCATGGCGTCTTTCAATGTAGCGGTGCCGGCGGTAACCGGTGTGACTGTTGCCCCCAGCAGCTTCATACGGAACACATTCTGGGCCTGGCGACGGGTATCTTCCTCCCCCATGAACACTTCGCACTTCATTCCGAACAGCGCGGCAACCGTAGCGGTCGCCACACCGTGCATCCCGGCACCGGTTTCGGCTATAACCCGCTTTTTACCCATCCGCCGGGCCAAGAGCCCCTGGCCGATGGTGTTGTTTATCTTGTGTGCACCGGTATGGTTCAGATCCTCGCGT
>JAYTVV010000085.1:0-7409 GCA_043743795.1 Geobacteraceae bacterium | reverse complement strand
CGCGAAAAGCAGGCGGCACAGGCCACTGCCAGATCACCTTCCACTTTGTCAGCCAGTTCCAGATTTTTGGCACAGAGGGAGAGCGACAGGAGTTCGTCCACGTTGTGGGCGGGAGTGGCGCCGCAGCAGAACCAGTCGGGGACTTCGGTCAGGTTGATCCCAAGCGCTTTGAAGAGTTCGCGGGTGGAGAGGTCGTATTCGCCGGCAGAGGCGTGCAGGGAACAGCCGGGGTAGTATGAGTAATTAAGGGGTTTTTCTTCGCTGCTCACAGGGCCTCCCCGTTTTTACGCATGGCTTCGATGCGGCTGAAGATTTTTTCGATTTCAGAGAGGTTCTTGTTTTTACTGTGGAACATTTTTAGTTTGCCTTTGGCGAGCAGTTTGGGACCGAGCATCAGGTCTTTCAAGAACTGGCCGGATTTGACGTTGAATACTGCGGCAAGGCGCATTTCGTACTGGCGGCCATAGGTGCGGATGTTCTGCAGGAATAGTTTGTTGGCCAGCTGGACGTAGCTTTCCTTGGAGGGGCCTTCAGCATCCCATGAGAGCTTGCGCAGAGCGTCCATGATCGAGGCCAGGTGTACCTTGTTCGGGCAGCGGGTCGAGCAGGTTTCGCACGAGGCGCAATACCAGATGGAACGGCCTTCAAGAATCCTGCGCCACTGCCCCAACTGGAGAAGCCGTACGACACGGTTGGGCGGGTGTTCCATAAACGTTGCCATCGGGCAGCCGGCCGAGCATTTGCCGCACTGGAAACAGCGCCGTACCGAAGTGTCGGCAAGCGCTTCCACCTTACGGACAAAATCAATGTCCATTGTTTCCTGCGAGATGATCATTTTTTTCTTTTTCATGCAGACATCCATTTAGTTAAAGTAAAATTTATACTATGACCGCACGAAAGTTTCAGCACGCTCCGGCAATCATTTTAAAACGGTGATACAGCGTTATATCTGCAATTCTCTACACAAACGATCTACAAAAAGCAAGTCATTATTCACATACAAAACATTTTTAGGAAAAATCAAAAGCGGTCATACCAATAAACCGTGGTATATAGAGATTGTTCCAAAGTGGGCACTCTGTAAAACGGTGTCTGACAATTTAAACCTCAGCGGATACCGCAAATTCAATCAAAGAAAAAGCCCACCCCCCTCTCAACGGGAATGGGCCTGCTTCCAGACAGCAGATACTTCAGTAGATAATTATATATCCATGTGCTTCCGCAATGTTCCGCACCTCATCTTTATCCATCAGGTGGTAAGTTTTCCCCTCCAGGGTGAAATGATAGCCATTCTGGCCATCTGGAATTGCATCATTCAATAAAGCCTCAAAAGTTGCTGTCTTGATCACGTCGCACCTCCCTGAATCCTGATCAACAAACGGCAGCGGCGGATCGCACTGCGGCAACCAACTGGAGTACATCACGCTCTGTTGTCTGCCACGAGCACATAAAACGCGCACCACCTGATCCTATAAATGAATAAAAACGCCAGCCGGCAGAGCGGAGAGCCTCGGTAATAGCTTCCGGCATCTCGACGAATACCGAGTTTGCCTGACGGGGATACATGATACGAACGCCGTCAACGCGGGACAGCTGTTGTTCCAGCAACTCCGCACACGCGTTGGCGTGGCGTGCGTTTTCCAGCCAGGCACCACCTTCGAGCATTCCAATCCAGGGTGCCGAAATGAAGCGCATCTTTGATGCCAGTTGACCCGCCTGTTTACAGCGATAGTCAAACTCATGAGCCAGATCGCGATCAAAAAAGACCACCGCTTCACCAACCGCCATACCGTTTTTTGCCCCTCCCAGACACAGCACATCCACCCCCGCACGCCAGGTTATCTCCGCCGGAGCAACACCCAACGACACAACGGCGTTGGCAAAACGAGCGCCATCCATATGCACTCTCATGCCATAGCGCCTCGCCAGTTCGCCGGCAGAATTGATTTCGTCCGGTGTGTACACGGTGCCAACCTCAGTTGCCTGAGTCAGGCTCAATACTTTCGGACGCGGATAATGAATATCGCTGCGACGGATGATTGCCCGCTCAACCTCTCCCAGATCAAATTTCCCCCCAGGACCGTTTACGTGCAGCAATTTGGTACCGTTTGAGAAAAACTCCGGCGCGCCACATTCGTCAGTCTCAATGTGAGCAAGTTCATGACAGATAACACTGTGATACGAACGGCACAGGGACGCTAGCGCCAGTGAATTGGCAGCAGTACCATTGAAAACAAAAAACACCTGACACTCTGTTTCAAAGACCTCGCGCAGGTGCTGGCAGGCACGCTCCGTCCAGAGATCATCACCATACGAGGAAACAAACCCGCTGTTGGCGGCCTGCATTGCCTGCCACGCTTCAGGACAGACCCCGGCATAGTTGTCGCTGGCAAACTGGGCATATATTTGCTGCTGATTCGACTCTTCCAAGCGAGTTCTCCATACTGACACTGAATGACACCAATGCCCGGCAATTTAGCATTTGTTCTGATTTGATACCAGATTTTTCCACCGTGCGGTGTGACAACTGTTGAATAGTGCAGAACTAATGACTATGATGGCACCACAATCTCATGACGAAGGGTAATAGTATCGTATGCGTCCCAGCCGGTTGCGGTTTTCGCACAAAATCGTTTTGGTAACACTTTTAACTTTGGCGCTCGTTGGTTTTACCGTGCTCCGGACACCGTCTCTGACAGATAATCCTGCAGCATCACCGGAGGACAAAGCCAGGGAGGATCTTTCACGAGTAGAGTATCCAAGCCTCAAAAGTATCAAATGGCATGCCCAGTTTATAGAACCGCACCAATCACTCGAAGCACTGTTTGGCGCAGACTGGGTGCTGATTGCCCGCTTCAACCGGATTGACCGTCGTCACATCTACCCCGGCATGACAATCAAAGTCCCTGACAATATGGCAGATATCCGCACATATACACCATTACCGCATTTTTATCAGCCGGCCGCTCGCCACGAAAAATATATACTGGTAGATGTAACCGAACAGTGGCTGGGAGCTTACGAATACGGCAAACTGATTTTTTCGGTACCTGCCGCAACCGGTAAAGCCACGACGGAAACCCCGCTCGGCATATTCCGGATATCCACCCGCGACCGTAACCACACCTCATCCCTTTATAAAACCGCCAATGACGAGGAGCAGTATCCGATGGACAACGCTCTCCGTTTTCACATCGGTACGGATAATGTCTCGTACTGGCTGCATGCCCGTGATCTGCCCGGACGACCGGCTTCACACGGCTGCATCGGCCTGTTTGATGAAGAAATGCAAAAGCGGGTCTTTGACACGCCGCAGAGTCCGGTGCTGAAAGACTCACAAAAACTGTACACCTGGGCGGCCGGAGAAGATGAGTACGAAGACGATAGCGGAGAGGCTGAGGAGTTGGAGGACGGTCCGATTGTCGAAGTGCGCGGCGACCTGCCCCGTTATCTGGACAGGCCACCACTGCACTGAAAACACCCTCGCAGTACAAATTGTTGCGTTATTTTGCAAGCCATTTTGCCACATCTTTGGCATGGTAGGTAATAATGATGTCAGCTCCGGCCCGCTTGAACGCTGTCATCGTTTCCAGCACAACTCGTTCTTCCTCAATCCAGCCGCGCTCGGCAGCCCCCTTGACCATGCTGTATTCCCCCGAAACGTTGTAAACCGCCAGTGGCAGATCAAACTCGTTACGCAGATCCCGCAGGATATCAAGATACGGCAACCCCGGCTTCACCATGATGATATCAGCCCCTTCCTCAATATCCGAAGCGGCCTCACGAAGCGCCTCACGGCGATTACCCGGGTCCATCTGGTAGCTGCGGCGATCTCCGAATTGCGGTGTTGATTCAGCTGCCTCCCGGAACGGGCCGTAATAGCCTGATGCATATTTAACCGCATAGCTCATGATCGGGATAGCGTCATAGCCGTTTTCATCGAGTATTTCTCGAATAGCACCAACTCGCCCGTCCATCATATCCGACGGAGCCACCATATCAGCTCCGGCCTGCACATGCGACAGTGCTTCTCGCGCCAACAGCTCCAGCGTCGAATCATTATCAACGTCACCGTTTTTAATGATCCCGCAATGCCCGTGGTCGGTATATTCACACATGCAGACATCAGTAATGACCGCCAGTCCCGGCACTTCTTTTTTCAGCGCCCGGATCGTTTCCTGGATGATGCCGGTGTCGGAATAGGCATCACTGCCGACGGCATCTTTCGTTTCCGGAATGCCAAACAGCAACACGGCCGGAATCCCCAGATCCCGAACCTCTTTGGCTTCGGCAACAATATACTCGATCGATTGCTGATAAATACCGGGCATAGAGGATATTTCTTTTCTGATACCACTCCCGAATGCCGAAAACATCGGATATACGAGGTCGTTAACGGAAAGAGATGTTTCGCGAACCATCCGGCGAAACGTCTCACTTCCCCTGATTCTGCGAGCGCGGAACTGTGGAAAAAACACGGAAAAACCTCCCTGAATACTCAAAATAAATGCAGGCTGCATTCTGACTGTCAGCGTAATGCAGCCTGCCTAAAAATGCAAGATTTTACCCCAGTGCCAAAGCCTGTTTTTTCAAAGCCGGATTGCGTATCAACGTAAATGTAACGTCATTTTTTCGCTTGCCCTAAAAAGGACTAATATGGTACTAAAGGATACTGTAATAATTAAAATTTATGGAGGTACACACATGAAAAAAAGGATGATCTGTACGTTAGGCGCTGCCCTAATTGTCTCAGCAACAGCCGCTTTTGGCGCTGTTAAAGAGGGTAGTTTTTCTGTCACTCCAATGGTAGGCGGCTATGTATATGAAAACGACCAGACCAAAGACGACACTACGGTGGTCTTTGGTGCCCGGGCTGGCTACAACTTCACCAAAGCCATCGGAATTGAGGCCCTGTATGACTACGTGACCAAAGCAGAAGCACGTAACGGTTCTTTGTTTTCCCAGCACCGTTTCGGCGGTCAGGCTCTATATCATTTTTTCCCGGATAATGTATTTGTACCATATCTGGCTGCAGGCTACTCCGGCATCAAGTTCGATGGGGACGGCATAAACTCCAAGACACACGGTGCCTTCGACTACGGCATAGGTGCCAAATATTTTTTGAATGACGATTTTGCCATTCGAGGTGATGTACGTCACATACTGTATAAATTCAATCCGGGGCAGTATAATAACGTCGAATTCACCCTGGGCGCGTATATCCCGTTTGGAGCTGTTGCACCGGCAATGAAGGCTGTTGCTGCACCAGTTCCTGTTCCGACTGCCGTAGCTGCTCCACCGGCACCGCTTCCGGAACCGGTTAAAGTGGTTGCCGCCCCTGTTCCGATTCCGGTTCCTCCTGCAGATTCAGACAATGACGGCGTTATTGATGCTCTTGACAAATGCCCGGGAACTCCGACAGGCGTGGCAGTCGACAGCAATGGCTGCCCTCTTGACAGCGATAAAGATGGTGTCGCTGATTACCTTGACATGTGCCCTGCCACACCTGCAGGTGTAGCCGTTGACAGCAAAGGCTGTCCGCTTGATTCGGATAAAGACGGCATTGCTGACTATCTCGACAAGTGTCCGGGCACACTGATCGGCATTCGCGTTGATACAAACGGATGCCCAATCGACACAGATAACGATGGTGTTGCCGATTACCTTGACAAGTGTCCCAATACACAGGCAGGAGTTGCTGTTGGCGCCAACGGATGTCCTGTTGAAGCAGCCAAGAAATTCTGCGACAAGCCGGCTGTTATTGAAGTTTCGTTTGATACAAACAAATCAGACATCAAGGCCAAGTACCACGATGAACTTAATAAGCTGGGTAACTTCCTGAAAGAGTTCCCCAATTCAAAAGGAACCATTGAAGGACACACCGACTCTGATGGAAGCAAAGAAGCAAACGTGAAGCTGTCACAGGCACGCGCTGACAGCGTACGCAACTATATCATCACCAAATTCGGAATAGAAGGCAGTCGTATTTCTGCCAAAGGGCATGGTTCTGCCAAGCCGATTGCATCTAATAAAAAGGCTTCTGACAAAGCAAAGAACCGCCGTATAGAAGCGATCTTCAGCTGCGAATAGAACACTACGAATAATGGCAATAAAAGAGGGCCCTTCCAGTTTTATCCGGAAGGGCCCTCTTTTTATTGTGACTTTGTTATAAGTGCTATTTTTTACGTCGATCATGCAATGAGATAACCTTTGGTGCCCCACCCTCCTGTCGCGCTTTCTTCGCACGCTCTTTCTCAGCCTCTTCCTTTTCAACCCGTTCCAGTTCGACCGGAGAGACCAGATCCTCTAGACGAAGTGGCGTCCCCCCCATAGTAAAGTCGCCTCCCTCAATCTGGAGATCATCAAGAATCCAGGTAAAAACCTGCAGTGGAAACGTAAGAATCAATAATTTCACCTGCCACCAACCAGGCTTGACATCGGGGACGATCTCCTCGACGCGGGCATAAAAACCCGGCTTATTGTCTACGTGAATAAGTACCAGATCATTAATTTGTGCCATTATATGTGCTCCTACACTACTGAATTGGATTTGTTTTTGTTCGCTGCCCAAAGCAGCAGCGGAGTTCCCATCGGCTCACCAGTCAAGTACGAAGCGTCATGAATACACTCCCTCAGTTGCTGTTCCAGTTCAGCAAGAATCACATGCATCTGCGGCGCCAACCGCCGGTCAATTGCATCGCAGACAAACAACACGCAGTCAGCCGGACGCAATCCCGGTTGCAGGGAACATCCAGCGTCACTTCCATATGGGCACACCGGTTTTTGAGTAAAATCAGCTGACAGCGGAAAGTGTGCAGCAACACACGCAAGAGTATCGAGCACATTGATACGATACTTCCCGTTCTGACAACATTGCCCCTTACATTCGCGGCAGACAGAAGCAGCATCGACACCTGCAACTCCCGCAGCAAGAGCCTCTTTCGTCTGACTGTAGCGATTCAGCAGGGGCGTCAATGACAACAATGCGTCAGCCGGAAGGCCTACAAGCAGAGCTTTGAGCAGGTCATTACCGGAATGCCATATTTGCTGATCATCGTCCACGCACATCCTGTTTTGTTCTTTACATTGAAGCAGATTTATATTGGTTGAAGCAGTCCGTAAGCCGGGTTCTGTTCCCGGGTCGGGTTACCCCTTCCCGGGCGATGGTCATTCATCTGGGTATGCCGTTACCGACACCCTCAAGCAACCAACCCGGAGGCACGGGCGGGCCACCCTTAACGCCCCCCTATTTGGTCTTGCTCCTGACGGGGTTTACCTGGCATCTGGCGTCACCGTCAGACCCGGTGAGCTCTTACCTCACCCTTTCACCCTTACCTGCCGAGGCAGGCGGACTTCTCTCTGTGGCACTTTTCCCTGGGGTCACCCCCGCTGGACGTTATCCAGCGTCA
>JAYTVV010000084.1:0-2916 GCA_043743795.1 Geobacteraceae bacterium | reverse complement strand
TCCGTAGACTTCAAAAACCATCTTCTTGTCCCTATGCCCCATCAGCGCCACCAATCTGAGCATGTCGATTTTCAGCGTCATTGCCCAGGCAGCAAAACTGTGTCGCATACAGTACGGCACTTTGTAGGGCAATTCAGCTTTTTTGAACGCCTTTATCCAGATGTTATTGCAGAAGTTGGCGGCGTTGAACTTTTCGCCGGTCTGTTTGGTAAACACATAATCACCATGCGACCTGTGAAGTGCCACGTCCAGGCGCTGCCTGATTGCCTGGGTATCCGTGGTGCCTCTGTTTCAATACTTGCCACTCCTCTGGATTTCAGGATTTATCTTGAATTCGGTGGATGGGCCAAGGAAGACCGGAAGGCGTACTATCGATTCCTCACCAGTGCTGAATATGACGACTTTCATTCTTCAATTGGAAGAAAACCAGACATGATGGTCTTCGATGTTGATTGGTATAGTGCCCGCTTCAATGAACGTCCCTGTGCTTGGTGGCTTGACGAACGGGAACAGTCCATTGGTGATGCGATGGTAAAACTGAACGAAACTTCTAATCGACCGGTCACCTGGAATCGCATGCTTCACGGCTATATTGTCCCTCGGGACAGCCTGAAAGGCGACAAAACCATTAATATGGAGCTGATAGGTCCTAAACTAATTGACATTATCGCCCTCTACGAAGTCTTCGTGGCTTTTTGTAGCAAGGAAAGAGAGAAGCAACATGCAGCATAAAAATAGCATATCCACTAAACTAGAATACGATGCCGAGACGATCGATCGCTTTCACTCACTTCTGGCTGATGCCCATAATGCTAAGGAAAATGCCTATTGCCGATATTCTGGCTTTAAAGTTGGCGCAGCTCTCATGGCAAAGGATGGCACCATCATAACCGGCTGTAATGTCGAAAATGCATCATACGGACTCACCATTTGCGCTGAACGATCCGCTATTGTTAAAGCGGTATCTATGGGGTACCGGCCAGGTGATTTTGTGGCCATAGCAGTTGCCGCAAGTAGCCCGGATTTCTCACCCTGTGGGGCCTGCCGCGAGGTTATCAATGAATTTGGTGATGACATGACTGTTATTTTTGAGTTTAAAGGGGAAACCGTGATTTCTCAATTGAAGGAGCTTTTGCCTTTTAATTTCAAATTGTGAGGTTGGTTTGAGTTGACACAAGTAATCCAATGGATTACTATTTTGACAAAGGGACAGAGTAAATGATCACTGTGGCAGAAACCGGCGAATTCATTCGAAAAGCCAAAAAACTTCTTTCAGAAGATGAAAGGCAGGAACTTGTTTCCTATCTTTCAGCGCACCCGGAATCCGGTGCTGTCATGGAAGGGACCGGGGGAATTCGGAAACTGCGTTGGGCTCGTCAGGGTATGGGGAAAAGCGGCGGAGTTCGTGTGATTTTCTTCTACTACAATCAAGGAATGCCCTTGTATGCATTAACGCTGTTCGGCAAAGGTGATAAAGATAATCTGACACAAGCAGAACGAAATGACTTAGCAAAACTGGTAGACGTATTGATCAGCTACTGGCGTGATCGATAGAGGGGAGTATTGACATGGGCGATTTTTTTGAAAGCATAAAGCGTGGAATGGAAGAGGCTATTACTCACAGCAAGGGTGAAAAGACAGAAATACGTCTTTTTGTTCCAGAAGAGGTAAATGTAAAGCAGGTGCGTGAGAAAACTGGTCTTACCCAAAATCAGTTTGCCTCCACTTTCGGTATAAGCCTCGGCACCTTGCGTCATTGGGAACGTGGTGACCGTAAGCCACACGGACCAGCACTTGTATTGCTCAATGCGGCAAATAATGCTCCTGACGAATTGCTGCATATTTTGACGGGAAGGATGATCAGACAAGGCAGTAAGAAGAGTGAGAGTAGCAGTGGCAGCCGAACAAGGATGGCGGCGTAAAACTTTCACCTGACTTTCACCAATCGGACGTTTTTTGATAATTTGGGTTGGACTTTATTGGACTTTGTCCGGCAAGTTAAATGCGTCGTGATTTTAGGATATTACCGATAATTTCGGGTGAAAAATAATTTTAAATATTTTAATTAAAGAGTTTTCGAATCCCGTTTCCCGCTCCAACAATTACAATAGGTTATGGTCTTTTTGACCATAACCTATTTTTTATCCCGTTACTTGCCAACTCCGGCAAGTACAATTCGCTTCATCGTCTTGGTTACCAGGATTACTGCCTATGCATGCATTCCCATTTCGTACGCCTGACCTATCGCTGGACCTTTTTTGATGTCCCCCTTGTTCCAGGCACCAACTCCGTAGATGACCCCTTTTTCCTTTGCTCCAGTCAGACAGGCTGTAAACCCTCTGAATGACTCCAGGGTCCTTTCCAGTAGTTTTTCACTACCGACCGCAGCAGTCATGATAAAATACATCTCCTTATTGCTGATCTCGGTGTACCGTGCATACATTCTGTCGATCAATGTTTTCATCTGTGCATTCATAGTGAAAAAATAGACAGGTGTTGCCATGACGATAATGTCAGCAGAAATCATTTTATCGAGGATTTCAGCCATATCATCTTTCTGAACACAGGTGCCGCCATTACCTTGGCAGGCTCCACAGGCGGTGCAGTAATTGATCTTTTTGTCCCGCACTAATATTTTTTCTACCAGATGTCCTGCTTCGGCAGCGCCATGCACGAACTGATCACATAACAGATCAGAATTTCCGCCTATTCTTGGGCTAGCTGACAATACCACTACTCTTTTTGCCATTTCCTCATCCTTTCATTGTTTACTTGATAAGCTCAATTGACACTTTTACAGAACCAGGAACGCGGTAATTTTTCCGGTCATGACAATCCTCATTTCCCGTTGTAATGCTCGTCGGTGACTTTTTCCATCCATTCAACGTTTTTGCCGTTGATGTTCCCGTGATGGCG
>JAYTVV010000083.1:0-9260 GCA_043743795.1 Geobacteraceae bacterium | reverse complement strand
TTTATCCAAAAGTTCATCATTCTTTCAATTTCAGCGATTATGGCCTTTATTTCCAACCCATCATTTGCAGCAGAACGATATTTTTCGCCTTCTACTGGTATCTTTGCGCCCGGCAAAACCACTACCGTTGATAATAGTTTTAAACCAGTCTCTATCGACTATAATACTGGCTGGGCGCTTGGTGGGGCTTTTGGGGCTGGGTTTGACAGTGGGCTACGGTTGGAAAATGAACTTATTTATCGTCAAGCCTCGCCTCGTGCCCCTGGCGGTGATTTATGGGCACTTGCCTGGATGGTTAATATTTGGTGGGATGCTCGTAATAATTCACCTTTTACCCCATATTTTGGGGGTGGTTTTGGGTTTGGCCACAGTCATGTTGCTTCACCTGGGCCGGTTGATAATTCTGGTTCAGGGGTGGCTTATCAAGCTGGGGCCGGCTTAGATTATAAGATTGATCGCCTCCTATCATTGGATATTGGATATCGCTACTTTGGGATTTCCGACATATCCTCGGATGGTGGTGTAGGCTCTGTTGATCTGGTTGGTTCTTCTGTTCTTGCTGGCCTCCGTTGGCGGTTTTGATTTGGAAATATATTGCTTGCCGCAAACGAGTAACTAGGGTACATTTGCAATACATTGTATTACAAGGGGGCGTTATGCAAAAAGCTGCTGCTTTGAACTTGCGAATTGAGCCTAGGATAAAAACCAGGCTTGAAAACCTTGCAAAAGCAACTCATCGTTCAAAATCATTTTTGGTTGGAAACGCTTTGGAAACCTTTCTTGATGTGAATGAATGGCAGATACAGGGGATTATTGAAGCAGTTAAAGAAGCTGACAGTCCTAAAGCTGAGTGGACTGGACATGCGGAGGTAAAGGCTAAATGGGAGGCAAAGCGTGCTCAAATGGCTTAGGCGCGCTGAGCGGGATCTTGACCAAGTGGAAGCCTACATTGCTTTGGACAATCCGCAAGCAGCCGTTAAAGTAGTGTTGACTATTATCGCAGCTGTCGAGCAGCTTGAGGCTTTTCCTAGTATTGGGCGCACTGGCCGTGTCGAGGGTACAAGAGAACTGGTGATTGACGGTACCCCTTACATTATCCCGTATCGCAAAAAGGGAGAGCGTATCGAAATCCTTCGCGTTTATCATGCTGCTCGTCTTTGGCCCAAAAAACTCTAGCTGCTAGGAGTCGGGACGGCTACGGGAGCATTTTTTGTCAAATTTTGCAATTCTTCTTTAAGCTGCTTAACTGTGTTTTTATCCGACTTTTCCAATGCTATTATAATTTTTCCCTGGATATTTGTAATGGTGCTGTATTGGTCCCTGCTCTTTCTCAATCCTTTGAGTTCTCCCAAGTAGGCTTCTTGTTTACGTTTAAATTCATCCTCAGGATTAATGCCAGATTGTTCTCTCGCAGTTGCAGCATGCTTTACTGCGTTATGGGCTTCTGTCATGGCCTCTTTTCTTGATTGATTACTGAGCCAAAGCCCATCGTAATTTTTACCAACATCTTTGAACATATCCTGGCGCTTTGCCTCCATAGTTGCATGGATTAACTGTCTTACAATATCAAGATGCCAGGAGGTGTTTTTATTTTCCTCAAGACGGTATCGGGTGTAGTCCATCGTTGGTTGCATGTAGTGATGGTACACAATGATAATGTTTTTTATATTTACAAATTCTCTCAGTTTACTAACGGCAGGTATATTTTCGATAATCGCAAGACTTGCCTGACAAACGTCATTATTGAAGCATTTAATGTACTCTTGTCCTAACCCCAACCCGATATTATAGGAAAGTGCAGCTAATCCTCCCCAAAGCATTTTAGTGTTTGCTAGATAAGCCGATTTCAATTCATAGTCCGAATATTTTAGAGACTTCATCATTATTTTTGTAACGCTTAAAGCAAAATCTCTCAATTTAACTTTAAATTGTTTAGGTGCGGCCTCTTCCGTCGTGGGTTCAAATGTAATACGATTTATAAAACTTACGTATAAATCAATATCTCCATGTTTATCCAGGAAGTTAAGTAAAGCGAATATGGCATCGTGATAATCTCTGTACAAAAAATGCGTGTGAATGAAGCAATTAGATGAATCGCCCCGGCATTGATTGTAAAACTGAGCAATATCAGCATGAAAGGTGTTTGCTAACACCAATTTTTCAATTGATTCCAGATTGAGCCGTTGTTTCTCCATAAATTCTTCATTCATTGGTGTTGTCCCCTTATTTTTCAGAGTAGAGTCGACGGAGCAACTCGTCTCCCATTAATATATAGATCAAAAAGGTGTCAACCTAACCGTTGACACCCGCCTTGCCCTTTTCATTTGATAGTTCAATAAAGCTCTCACGAATATAGCTGTGGGTTAGTGTCATTTTGTGATGTGTCGCTATGTAGTCGCTGATTTCCCTCCAGGATAACCCCTCTTCACGAAGTTTCCGGATTAGTTCAAAAAAACGGACACGAATTATTTCCTTTTTGGGTGAACCCTTCTTTTTCTTTTTTGACTTGATCCGATCAATCCGGATCTCCTGCATTTTGGTAAACTCTTCTTCAGAAAGTTTAGCCCCCTTCCTCTTTTGCGCGGTTTCCATCCAAACCATTTTCACCAGAGCCAAGGCGTGCATTGCATAAACAAACTCCGGGGTCATGGTCTGACCTTGGCCTTGTTTTCTCTGTTGGCGGATAAGGTCGGTCTGGAGCTTTACCGCTTCAATTTTGGTCTGCTCTCCCTGCAGGGAGAGCCAGCGAAAATTGGCGGCGCGTTGTGCTGCTGTCGTGCCGCTTAGCTCGTCAATGGTCTTTATGTTGTAGTCCATTATTGTTAACCTCAATGTAAATAATAGCTGTACGCTATAATATAATAGCGTGCAGCTATGTCAATATAAATCTTTGATAACGGTGAATCTGATAGCCGCTTTAGGCAAATGCCTAAAGCGGCGAAGCCGTCAAAAATGTTAAGGGTAAAGCCCTTGACATTTTTGTTCGCTGATATATACTGTGAGTAATTATAATTGGATCCCTACCAAACACTTGGGCGGCAGTCTGCTTTCTCTTCCGATAAAATCTTGAAAGCATGTACTTCGTGGAAACGTCTATATGGCGCGGAGAAGTACGCAAAAATCCGGGACTGTTCTATATGGGCAGCGATGGTCGGACAGGCCAAAGTCAGTGGAAAGTGGCTACAAAGGGTATGCTCCCTTTGTCTAAATCAGAAAAAGCGTTGGGTTCAAGAATGGTTCGTCCCGCCGGCAGGGGTAAATAAATGAGTCCGGAAAACAAATTAAAAAGGGATTGATGCGAGGCTCGGTAGTCTACCAGGTACAGCAGGTCTTTCAGACAGTGAACGAAATCGGCTCTTCGAAGCACGAGGCAAAGGCCGAGGCTCGCGCCGGAGGCGCGGCGACCTGGCACCAGGTCGGGAAAGAACTGGGTGTTTATAGTTACAGTACCGCCGATGCTTATCGGGACGTGTGGCGTGCCTGTCTCGATCATGCTAAACAGACGGCTGGTATTAAGGATATCGAAAAGCTCTCCGGTGAAGCTGTGAGGGCTTTTTTAGTGTCGAAGGTTGACCAGGGTGTGGCGCATGCAACTTTCGGTCAGTATGCTGCAGGTTGTGAAAAGCTTGAGGTAGCGTTGAATCGATATGCAGAACAGAATGGAACAGGGCAGGAGTATGCCTTTAGTGCATCGATTCAGGAAGCCCGCTATGTGGCGGTTAACTTGGAGCGGTTTGAAGGTTCCAGAGCTTACGTTAATCCGGATCGGCTTGTTGCTGCTGTCGAGAAGGGACAGCATAATCTGGCGGCCTCGATCCAGCGGGAAGGCGGCTGCCGTATTTCTGAGGTAAACCATATTACCCAGGATCAGCTTCGGGGTCTGCGTGAGGATCCACGCACCGGTGAGCTGAAAGGGTGGTTGTATGTCGAAGGGAAAGGCGGTAAGGAAAGAGACGTTGGTGTTTCGCCAGGAACATATGCCCTTCTGGATGCAGTTGTTGGCAGTGGTCAACGGTTTGAGTTTGACAAGGATGCTTATCGGGCGGATTTGAAAGAGGCCGCGGCGAAAACCGGGCAGAGCTATGAAGGAAGCCATGGGCTTCGGTGGTCATGGGCACAGGAACGCCACCAGGAGCTGCAACAGCTCGGCATGACGTATGATCAGACATTATCGCAAATTTCCCAGGAGATGGGGCATGAACGTGGAGATATTACGGAGCATTATCTACGATAATAACGGAATAATATTCTCTAACGGGGTAATTTATGGATGAAGCAAGAATTAAAAGTACTGGGGAACCCGTTGCTGGGGAAGATTTATGGTACAGCAGTCCTATTGAGAAGGATGACTTTAAATGCTTCCACTGTACTGTTTCCGTTACACCTTGCTCTTACAAAAAAGATATAAACAAAAAACGACCATATTTTAAGCTGTCTAAGGTGGGAACTGAACATGACGAAGGATGTCCCTTTCACCCCCAAAGCACGATCCTAAAAAAAGCCAAAGAAACCCGAGTCTCTACAGAGGAGGGCTTCCCACTCCCATATCCTTGTAAACTGTCTTTTCCAGATCCTATCAAGGTGAAGCCAAATGGAAAGACAGTAGGTATTGATTCTACTAAAAGTATCGAAGCGCCACCGTTTTACGTAGCAAAAGGAGCCGCAAGGCATCGTTACACAACAAACTCGTTCAGGTCGGTAGTTAATCATTACCTTGCTTTCCCATATGATCGAGATGCCGATTTGGAGATTGAAGGAATTGACTGCACATCATACTATAATGCATTTATTGTTTTACAACAGCCAAATGCAGAAGACAGCATAGTCCCGATTCAAAAAGGTAATAAAATATATTTTTCCCCCATGGGATGGAAAAATGTTGTTATGTCACCAGGTCAAATGACGATCACTTTATCTCGTGGGCTTTGGATAGAACAGGCTGGTAAGCAACATCTACAACAGTCTTACTACATAAATATCGACATAACCACCTGGCCTTCAAAATCCATAGAATCTCTAAAGTTTGAGGTTAGGAAAGGGCTAGATGATGTAAAGGAAAATAAGAACAAAAAATTAGAGGTTTTCTTTATTGGCGTTCAGGATACACAGGGTGATCCATATTGTATGAAGGTTAGTAGCCACAGAAAAATCTGTATTAAGGTTGTAGATAAACTGAAAAAGAAAAAGCGGACAATTTAATCGAGGATAGGGGGTACAATGGCTAAAAGATGGTTGCTCTTAGCGTCTTGAATAAATTACAAATTGTTGTTAACCTCATTAAATTGTAAAAAAACAAGGGGGGAAAATGTTTAGATTTATTGAAAAGGGGTTTATTGTTTTATTGCTAATTTCATCTGTATTGTCTGGTTGCACAGTTATAATGTTGCCAATGACTAAAGAAAACATTCTTGCGGCCCCTATACATATTCAGCTTCCTCCGGCAAGTGATAATACAAAACTCATTTCCAAAGAGGATTTTATTCAACAGGCAGTTATTGCCACAAACAATGAAGACAACTTGGCACTACAGAAAGCTCGTGAAATGGCCGAAAATTACTATTTCAATGAATACGAAAATTCGGAACCGGCCAATATTCGCATATTGGCAGCGCTTAATCAGGTATTTTCTCGCTCGTCAGATTATATGTATTTTCTTGTTGCTCCGAAAGGGGCCTATCCTCCCCTCAATTTGAGATATGTCGATAACAGCAAGCTAAAAGCTTCTGGAAGTTTATCAGCACACTGGTATGATGGAATTCAAAACACCTATGATGGTAGGGCTGATTTTAAAATTGGTTTGAAACAGAATGAATCAGCACAAGGGTTGGCCTTTGAAATAAGCAGCTTGGGATATTTTTTGGATTGTTCATACCAAAACGTTAGGGGATATACCGGAAGATGTAGTTCGACAGTATTTGAAGTCTTGGAGAATAATCTTATAAAGAAACTTTCTCAGGCAGTAGTTGCTCCGCAGAAAACACCGATTTCAGTTGATCAAGTTAAGAAATCAATTAAAACGATGCTGGAAAGCCGCTATATAATGGAAAACGACAAGGCTAATAAAATTGAGCAAAACTATCCAACTGTTGATTTTACAACAGCAAAAGCACGAATACAAAGAACGTTAGATAAATTTAAGTACGATAGTGAAGGTTCTGTATTCAGCTTAGAAGACGGATATACAAATAATATGCAAACAGTTAAACATCGCTATGTGCTTTCATTATTCCCGGAAGAAAAAGGGACTGTAGTGGTATTTTCAGGGGATTACGGATACTTGAAAGACAGCTTTGGTGGGGCTGACTTGTTTGGAAAGTCGGCTTTCGATAAGGAAATGGCGGAAATTAAGGCCAAGGTGGATGCTATCTTGGACAGTAAGGCGTCAGCTAAAAAAATTAAATAATGCCTACTATTGTGCCCATGTTAAAAATGCTTAGTTCCATTTAGAACCAAAATACGAATCTAAATTTTTACATAAAAGTTTAGATTCGATCAATCGGCCTCCAAGCCTTATTTAATAAGGCTTGGAGGCCGATTTTTTTGTTTTTGGATTGACCATAGCCCAAATCGAATATAAAGTAATGCCGTATTGACTATAAAACTTTATTTAAGTGTTGCGGGGGATACAGTTGCAATCATCCAATCGACCACAAAAGGGTTCCAGTATTAAAGTTGAACCTATCCGAAACAAAAAGGATATCCAACTTATTAAAAAGCTACTTGCAGACAATCTGCGCGACCTGGCCATTTTCACCCTGGGTATTAACACGAACCTTCGAGCAAGCGATCTGCTCCGGATCACCGTGGGCCAGATACGTCACCTTAGACCAGGCGAACATTTCAGCGTCAGAGAAAAGAAAACAGGGAAGCTCAGAGACATCACAATAAATGAAACGGTCTATAAGGCTCTTCAGGGGTTGTTGTTCTCTCTGGCCAGTCCAGGCGATGAAGATTTCTTGTTTCAGTCTAGGAAGGGGAAACAAGCACTTTGTGTGTCCTACCTTAACAGCCTGGTCAAGACCTGGTGTAAAGAAATCAACCTGAAGGGGAATTACGGCAGTCACACCATGAGGAAGACCTTCGGATATATTCATCGTACCGTGTTCAACACGGACATCCCGACGCTTATGGAAATGTTCAACCATTCAAGTCAAAAACAGACGCTCGCCTATCTCGGAATCCAGCCAAGCGAAATAAAGGATGCTTATCTGAGGGAGATATAATCCTCTTTTTGAGATGTTTAGAAGGTATTGCACCTTTTCCTATCCTCTGATATAAACTAACAGCGATAACTAACTTAAAATAACGCCAAATAACACGGATAACTAACATGAAAGTAAACCTCACCAAAGCCGCAGAGTTAGTTGGGTTGTCCAGACCTTATTTCTATATGCAATACGTTAAAACTGGTAAAATCAGCACAGAAAAAGATGGCAGGGGAAAACCGGTAGTTGATACATCAGAGTTGTTACGTGTGTTTGGCAAACTAACACAGATAACTAACGGTATAGAACAAAAACAAACAGAAGAAAACAGCGACAAAACAACGGTTTTAGAGGCGGAACTTGCAGCAGCACGTGAACAAATTGCAGAGCTCCGGAAGGATAAGGTCTGGCTACAGGGAAAGGTGGACGAATTGACGAACGTCGTCAAACAGATAGAACATAAACCTGTATTTGCCCCGGAACCGGTACCCGCCCAGAAATGGTGGAATAAAAAGCTATGGTGAACAAGACCGTCGAGAAATTATTCCAGGCTGCGCTGGCCATCGAAGGCCAATCAGCAGGGGGCGCTGGTGAGCTGGGATTCATGGCTAGGGCTATGACGCTCTGTACCCTTCCTCATTCCAAACCAAAGGAACAGGAGTTCATCCGCAAGAATGGTGACTATACCATGAGTATGCTGGCACCTAAGGCAGTTGGGTTGCCGTATGGAACGATACCGCGCTTGCTGTTGGCATGGATCAGCACCGAGGCGGTCAGGACTAAGCAACGGTCTCTGGTTTTGGGGGACTCTCTATCTCATTTTCTGAAAGAACTCGGGCTGTCTCGATCCGGCGGCGCTCGGGGTGACATTACCCGCTTTAAGGATCAGCTCCAGCGGTTGTTCGCCTGCACTATCTCTTGCCACTACCACGGCAAAGGGCATGATGCCGGAATGGGGTTCCGTATCGCTCAGAGTTATGACCTGTGGTGGCACCCCCAGCAACCAGACCAGGCTGGCCTCTGGGAAAGTACGTTGACGCTCTCTGAAGAGTTCTTCCAGGAGATTACAAAGGCCCCAGTCCCGATTGATATGAGGGCATTAAAAGCCCTGAAGAGGTCTCCGCTTGCCTTGGATATTTACATCTGGTTGACGTTCCGGACTTCCTACATACAGGCGGGAACCTGTATCACCTGGGATCAACTACAGGGACAATTCGGTTCAGAGTACAGCAGGGCGAGGGCTTTCAAAGAGGCGTTTATAGAGGCACTCAGGAAGGTCCAGCTCGTGTACTCAGGCGCGAATATCAGTACCAATGATACAGGGATAATGCTCCAGCCCGGGTCAACATCCGTACCCAAAAAATTGAGGGGGAGTCTATGACCACCGAACAGCAGATAATCGAAGCATGCCAGGAAATAGGTGGCATTGCCGGAAGCAACGGACATTTTACAGCAGGGCTGGCGCGATGGTTTGACAATGGGGACCAGCGATTTCTTGACACGACAATTAAAGATTTTCTCTCATTGTATCGGGAATACCGGGAAACTTTCAATCGGATTCATGGTTCATCTGAAGCATGAAAAACCCTGTTGGCGGACAGAGTTTTCCGCGCTGAAACGGTGGCGCCAAATTGAATGATTTGCGCTGAAACGGTGGCGTTTTTTCTTCAATTCTGCGCTGAAACGGTGGCGCGGTACCCTTTTAAACGTACACCCACAAAGGGCTGGCGGGTCTTTCCTGTAGTTAAAGACTTACCTGTATAAAAAGAACCTGTAGTTAACAGACAAAACCTGTGGAAAAATGCGCCGTCTTGATGCCGGTCATAGACCGGCACGGCAATTAAAATCAAAACCGTATTGAGGACGCGAACCCGTATACCCTTTTTTGGGCAGATCTGCCGCGCAGCTCATTACTCTGTAGAACGGGCTGCAAACAATAAGTTCAACAAGGGGCATTTTATCCAAAAGTTCATCATTCTTTCAATTTCAGCGATTATGGCCTTTATTTCCAACCCATCATTTGCAGCAGAACGATATTTTTCGCCTTCTACTGGT
>JAYTVV010000082.1:0-37448 GCA_043743795.1 Geobacteraceae bacterium | reverse complement strand
GAACCATCGGAACCATCGGAACCATCGGAACCATCGGAACCATCGGAACCATCGGAACCATCGGAACCATCGGAACCATCGGAACCATTCAGGACCGCTGCGGAGAGAGCGGCGGCCTGTTTGCCGAGTGCAAACCGGTCGATTTCAACCACAGCGGCCGCTCCGAGCCCCAGATAGGCTGCGGCAAAAGAGATCACCGGAACGTTATGTTCCTGGCCAAAATTGAACCAGGCTTCGGTAGTTTCTCTGGTGACCGCCATAGTGTCCGGCAGCATCCACATCGCATCGACCTTGCCGGCCAGTGAGGCAAGCTGACCCGGAACCTCGCGGGAAGAGGAAACTTCACGGGTTACCAGTTCAATACCGGCTTTTTTGGCCGCCTTGCGGGCCTTGCGGATGTACCAACCGGTTCTGTTGCCGTTATAGACAACCCCGATGCGTTGTGTGCCGCACTTACGGAACAGCTCCAGAAAGGAATCGGGGGGAGCGAACATCCCCACTCCGGAAACATTGGCGACGCTACTGCCGTTGTGAATGCCGAGCGACAGGACTGACACCACCGGAATCCGGGTAATCTTGCGCGCCACTGCCAGTGCAGCATCACCCACCGCCAGCACCGCCAGCGGACGCTCTTCACGCACGATACGGGCCACGTCCACTTCAGCATAATCGGACAGTACAATCACCCGCTGTGAGCGGTTGGAGGCGGTGCGGAAACCTTTCAGCACTTCTTCGAAACCGGCATCGCGGCGGCTCTGCAGGATCAGCACGTCATAGGCCTGTGCCAGTGTGGGGAGCAGGGTCGCCAGGGCGATTATGAGGAGAATGAAGCGTCTCATCAGAAGTTCACCCTCACTCCGCCTTCGAACCAGCGACCGGTGTTGGGAACCAAATCACGATAATAATTTTTCCCATCGAAAAGGTTATGACCGGAGAAAAACAGCTCCAGCGATGAATCCTGCCGCTTGCACAGGGTAGCCCCCAGGTGCAGGTCCCAGATCACTCCAAGTTTGCCATTAAAGTCAGGTGGGGGATTCCAGTTGATGTGGCTGCCGGTCAGCACGGCGCGGTAGATTGAATCGAGATAACGCACTGACACTTTAACTGTCTGAGTGGGCCTGTCCGGCTGTACCGCCGAGCCGTCACTGGTACGGGTGGTTTCGGTGTACGTCCAGCCAGCGCCGAGGGAGGTGTTGAAAACCGGAGTAGTACGCAGTTCCAGTTCACTCCCCAGAGCCAGGTTTTGTTCGACGTCAGGCCCCCAGGTCATGTTACGGAAAAGGGTCCCCTTCACCCACAGATAGGGAATAGCCGTGCTTTCAGCGCCGACCTGCGTCGTAAAAATCCTCTGGCTCGGCGCATCATTCCCGCCCAGTGCAAGTTGATTGAAGCCGCGACCGGTGTAGGCGCGCAGCAGATTGCTGCCATTGATCTGCCAGGTAACGCCAAAGGAGGGGCTAATCTGGTCGGGCATGTCCTGGGTACGATCAACTCGAATGCCGGGACTTATGCTGACGGGACCGACGACCAACGTGTCGTTAAGATAAGCCCCCCAGCGCTCTTTGGTCTGATTGTAGACCGTCACATACTCAGCATTCAAATGGGCATACTCGGCGCCGACCGCCAAGGTGTTGTCGCCTTTTCGCCAAAGCAGTTTTGCATTGCCGCGACGTGCCTGCTCCGCATAGCTGTCCGGCGACCAGCGCGGATTGCCGTCACTGATGTTGAAGTAAAACAAATCACTATTCCAAGCGGAGTGGCTGGCGTTTACCTCCAACTCCAGGTCAGTGGCGAGGTTATAGCGCAGGCCAAGTGATGCGGTGCGGTTCAGTTTGTTTTGACGCTCACGCAGGTCAATGCCTTGCGCAAACAGGTCACCCATTCCGGCGCGGCTATAACGGAAGGTACTCCACACCAGGCCATTGTTAGGCAGGTCGTAGGTCAACTTGGCATAGGCGTTGTTTGAGCCGATCTGCATGGTGGGGAGCAGGCCGTCAGAGCCGAGATAACCGCCGGAGAGGTAGTAGCCAAGCCGGCCGGTGCTGCCGCTCAACTCGGCGCCGGTGTCGGCCGTGGTGCGCTCGCCGATGGAGACGTTGGCCGATCCGCTGAAGGCACGGTTCTTTTCGGGTGACTTGGTGATGACATTGATCACTCCACCCAGGGCCGAACCCCACGCCGAAGAGGCAGAACCCTTGACGATCTCGATCCGCTCGATGATCCGGGTCGGAATCGATGATATATCGGCATAATTGGATCCCAGGTTGTTGAGGGAAATCCCGTCCACGAACAGCTGGCTGAAAAATGGATTGGCGCTCTGAATGAATGTGTACGCGGTTATTCCGGGTCCGCCGTTGTGCTGGATCTGGATACCGGGGATGGTGTCGAGGATGTCGGCTAGGGTGTGGGCGTTGAGCAGCCTGATCTCTGTTGCGGTTATTACCGTGGTGTTTTCGGCGGTCTGGGACAGCGGCTTAGGCACGCGGGAGGCGCTGGAGGTTGTCTCCTGCCAGGCACTGAAAAGCTCGCTGGTGTCCTCAAGCTCCTCACCGATGGCAAGAGCCGGCATCAGCCAGAGCGCCAGACAGAGGAGCGAGAAAAATGCCCGGAGGCTATGCAGTGGTTTAATTAATAGCATGGTATGGAGTGTGCACGCTTAATAGCAGATAGCATGTGGTTTGTCCATGATCTTTATCTGGTACAAAGGGGGTGATCGGAATGCATGAGGAAAATCAGGAACTGGTGGTGTTAGAAGAGGGTGTCGTGTCCGGAGTGGTGCAGGCATGTTGTTCAGGTAACTCAGCCAAGGTGTAATCAGGTTTGTTGAAGGCGGGGAGGGAATAAACCTCCCCGCTCCGTTTTTTAACGGCATCTTACAGGCCTTCCGGCTCTATCGCGAATCGCCATGGCACCTTTCGTTCAAAGATATCAGCCCATATTCAAGCTTGGTATTCATATTACATTTAAACGTTATTTAACGTGTTTCAAACAGGATATTTTCAACTTATCGATAAGGATCCCCCATGCAACTATCCCGTTACCTGAAAACCTATCCCTGCTCCGACAGGCCGGGGCGGGTACTGCTCGTTGCCACCCGGCGCTGTGCGGTGCTGGAGCTGTCAGAAGAAAAACTGACGGCTATTCAAAACGGTGAATTATCCGAAAAAGATCGTGACACCTTGACCCGCCTCGGGGTGCTGGTGGCGGATCGGGACGCTGAACGGGACGAGATGCTGAACACCTTTGCCACCATCAACCGCGACAGTCGCAGTTATTCCGTGACCGCCACCCTGACCCTGGAATGCAATCTGGCCTGTCCCTACTGCTTTGAAGACCCGTTTCGCGGTCGGCTGACCATGAGCGGAGCAACCGCCGACCTGCTGGTGCAGCGATTGACGGAGCGGATGGCTGACGGGATGGATGTGACCGTGGATTTCTACGGCGGCGAGGCGCTGATGCGGCTTGAACTACTGGTTGACATCGCCACGCGCCTTGGTGATGCGGCCCGGCTTCACAGCGTAAAGTTCAGCTTCAATCTGTTCTCGAACGGCGTGCTGCTGACCCCGGCGGTTGTCAACCGGCTGTTGCCGCTCGGTCTGGCGGCGGTGCGCCTGACCATTGACGGTCCGCCGGATGTGCATGACATTCAGCGCCCGTTCGTCTCCGGCCAGGGAAGCTTTGCCATTATCATGGCCAACCTGCGGGAAGTGTATGGCCTTGTGCAGATTGACCTCGGTGGCAATTACACCCGCGACAACTATCACCGCTTCCCGGAAATGCTGGACATGCTGATTGCAGCGGGGATTGACCCGACACAGATGAAAGAGGTTTCCTTTTCGCCGGTGATGCCCAAGGCGGACGGCAGTGTGGCCGGTGACCTCGGTTCCGCCTGCGCCTGCACCGAAGAGCCATGGGCGATAAAAGCGAATCTGTTCCTGCGGGGTGAAGTCATCAAACGCGGCTTCCCGGTCGCCAAGATCAAACCAAGCGCCTGCATGATCGAGTTCGCCAACGATCTGGTGGTGGGGTACGACGGTGGCATCTACAAATGCCCGGTGTTCATGGGGCAGGATGAACTGCGGGTCGGCACCCTGGCTGACGGGATCAGCGACTACCGCCAATCGCACAAGCTCGACCTCTGGAAAAACGACGAATGTCTGGAATGCGCCTACCTGCCGCTCTGTTTCGGCGGCTGCCGTTTTTTCCGCAAATTGCAGACCGGCGCGATTGACGGCGTTGACTGTCGCCGAGCGATGCTGGATGCTTCGCTGGAGACGATTGTGCGGCAGGATCTGGGTAGGTTGCAACCGGCTCTAAGTGGATTGAAGGCGGAATCAAAGAGAGTTATGCAGAAATAAAAAAACCCGTCACAGACCAGAAGGTCGGTGACGGGTTAAATATATTGAGTAGGAACCTACTTCTCCAGCAGCACGCGCAGCATTCTGCGCAACGGCTCGGCCGCACCCCATAGTAGCTGATCGCCGCAGGTGAATGCCGACAGATACTGCGGCCCCATCTTCATTTTGCGCAGGCGACCGATCGGCACCGTCAAAGTCCCGGATACCGCAGCCGGGGTCAGGCCGGCCAGCGAATCCGCCTTGGTGTTGGGGATCAGCTTGACCCACTGGTTATCGTTCTTGATCAGCTCTTCGATCTCGGCGATCGGCAGATCCTTGTTCAGCTTGATTGTCAGAGCCTGGCTGTGGCAGCGCATGGCGCCGACACGGACACAGATGCCGTCGACCGGGATCGGGGCGCTCGTGCCGAGAATCTTGTTGGTTTCCTGGAACCCTTTCAGCTCTTCACGGCTCTGGCCGTCCTCAACTTCGCGGTCAATCCAGGGCAGCACGTTGCCGGCCAGCGGGAAACCGAACTCTTTGGTCGGCATGGAACCATCGCGCAGCGTGGCGGTAACTTTCCTGTCAATTTCCAGAATGGCGGAACCGGGGTTTTTCAGCTCTTCGGCAACAACACCATTCAGAACGCCCATCTGGGAGAGCAGCTCGCGCATGTTGGGAGCACCGGCGCCGCTTGCTGCCTGATAGGTCATGGAGCTGATCCACTCGACAGCACCGGCACGGAACAGACCGCCCAGAGCCATGAGCATCAGGCTGACCGTACAGTTGCCGCCGATAAAATCCTTCTGTCCCTTGGCCAGCGCGGCATCGATAACGTCGCGGTTGACCGGGTCAAGGATGATGACGGCGTCATCCTCCATGCGCAGGGTGCTGGCCGCATCGATCCAGTAGCCGTTCCACCCCTGCGTGCGCAGTTCCGGGTGAACCGCCTTGGTGTAATCACCCCCCTGACAGGTGATAATGACGTCAAGTTTTTTGAGTTCTGCAATGTCCGAGGCATCCTTCAGAGTGCCGGCGTTCATGGGGGCCGGCTGCCCGGCCTGTGAAGTTGTGAAAAAAACCGGCTCAAAACCGAGGGCAAAATCGTTTTCCTCCTGCATCCTCTGCATGAGAACCGAACCAACCATACCGCGCCAACCAACGATTCCGACTTTCATAATTATTTTCCTTTTTTAGTGAGCTTGGAGATAATCTGCCCCTGTCAACTGTTCATTCTACTACAAATTGGCGATTATTGCCGCACCCATTTCTTTTGTGTTCACCAGTTTCTCGCCAGCCAGCTTCTGGTAGATGTCAGCGGTGCGATACCCCTGATCCAATACCTTCGCCACCGCGTTGTCGATGGCGTCGGCGGCATCCTGCATGCCGAAGGAGAACTTGAGCATCATCGCCGCCGAAAGAATCTGGGCGATCGGGTTGGCAATGCCCTGGCCGGCGATGTCCGGGGCGGAACCGCCGGACGGCTCGTACATGCCGAAAGTGCCCTCAGCCAGCGAGGCGGACGGGAGCATGCCGAGCGAACCGGTCAGCATCGCTGCTTCGTCGGAGAGAATATCGCCGAACATGTTCTCGCACAGGATTACATCAAACTGTTTCGGCCACTTGACCAGCTGCATGGCGGCGTTGTCCACATACATATGGGTCAGTTCCACATCCGGGTATTCCTTGGCGATACCGATGACGATTTCGCGCCACAGCACCGAAGTTGACAGGACGTTGGCCTTGTCGATGGAGCAGACCTTTTTACCGCGCTTGCGGGCAGCCTGAAACGCCACATGGGTAATGCGCTCGATCTCCGGCACGCTGTAGCGCATGGTATCAACACCGACCCGCTCACGGCCGACGCCGTCAATACCCTTCGGCTGGGAGAAATAGATGCCGCCGGTCAGCTCACGGATAACGAGGATATTGAAACCGCCGCCGATCACCTCTTCCTTGAGCGATGAGGCACCGGTCAGGGAGGGAAAGATGATGGCCGGGCGCAGGTTTGCATACAGGCCGAAAATCTTGCGCAGCGGCAGCAGCGCCCCGCGTTCAGGCTGCTCGTCGGGAGGCAGGGTTTCCCACTTCGGGCCGCCGACCGAACCGAACAGGATTGCATCGGATGACTTGCAGATATCAATCGTGGTCTGCGGCAGCGCCTTGCCTTCGTTGTCAATGCCGGCTCCGCCGACATTGGCGGCGGTACGGGTAAAAGTTACGTCAAACTTCTTCTCCACCGCATCAAGAACATTAAGCGCTTCGGCCATTACTTCAGGTCCGATACCATCGCCAGCCAGAACCGCTAATTTATACGTTTTGCCCATAATTCCTCCAAAAGATCACTTCAGAATTTCAATCTGCTGATAATAATTTTCAACGCACTGTTTTGTCAAATTAAAAGCACTGACAGCCGTCCCCCGATCATCAAAAATGTGTGTCATAATATGTTGATTAACGCACATCCATCCCGTACAATGACCCAATTTCCGGTTAATACCAATTCCAGATCAAAGCCCCATCTTCGTTGGCTCGTCTTCGGCTCCTCAGCATACTGATTGTATGCCTTCGTCGCCTCTGTCCGTGCCGCCTTGATGGCATCTTTGATTTGAAATTGGAATAAGGGGTTTCCTGTGAGCAATCTGCTGTTAATCACTGATGTTGAACGCCTGCGAAAAATTTTCGACCTCTTGACCGAAAACAAAAAAATACGTTTACGCACCGTGACCAGCCTTGAAAAAGGCGGTGAAGAAATAACTGTTGAAAAACCGGATGTGGTGTTTGTTCAGACGCATTTGTCGGGACTCTCGGCCGATATTCTGCTCATGCATCTGAAAAAACAGCTGGGACGTAAACGTTCACGTTTCGTGCTGCTGGCTTCTCCCGGCCAGACAAATGACGCTGCTCTGAAATCATACCAGGGATGGCTCGATACGTCGGCAGAAGACAGTCAACTGCTCTCGGACCTGCAACAGCTTCTTGCAACGCTTCTGGACAAGCCGAAAAAAAGTGTGGAGCCGGTCGCACCGGAACCGGCGGCACCCAGCGACATCACGCCGCCCCCGCCTGCCACCGGCTCAGACGCTCTCACCCTGCTCGACCGGACACCCGTACCTGCCGCCGCCCCCCCGCATGAGGCCGAAACCTGGCTGCAGCTTCCGGTCGCTGCTCCGGCCGTTCCCGAACCTTCCCTGGAGGAACAGGGGATTACCTATACGCCGCGCAAACGCTTGTCGGTGTATTCAGAATTTACCAGTTCCTTTGACAGTGCGGTCAACAGTACACCTGAACCGGAAACTCTCGAGCAGGCGACGCCCCCTCCCGTGCTTGCCTGGAATACGGAGAGCATTGAGGCCGCTGAAACGGAGCCGACCCGTTCAAAAAAGGGCACATTTCTGCTCTGGCTGGCACCGGTTATTATCGCGGTGGTTGTCATAACGTACTTCCAGCAGCAACGACCGGCATCCAAGCCGGAACCGACAGCAGCGAAGGCAGCACCGGTGGCCGTCGTGAAGCCGGCTGCTCCGGCAGCTGCTCCGGCTGCCCCGGCTGCTGAACAGGTCAAAACCCCCGCTGCCGCAGCTGTTGTCCCTCCGGTAACCCCCGCTGCGGATCAGGAACATCGCTTGAGTGATACAGCGGTGCTCTCGGCACTTTCAGAAAAGCGTGAGCAGAAAACAGCGCCGCCGGCACCACCGGCAAGCGCCGCCCGGTTGACCGCCCTTCCCGGATTCATCCCTAAAAACGGGCTCGACAAAAAATACGGCGCGGCAAATCCGGGGTGGGAACTTTACAAAGAAAATATTACCGAATTCAGAGTGCTCAGGGAGGGCCAGGCGATCAAGGCCATTCAGGTTATCGGCCGAGGCAGCCGGGGTGTGTCAGAGGCCTTTATGAAAAGTGCCCTTCGGCAGGTCACCAAAAATCCGGTTTTCAGCTTTTATACTTCCGAAAAAAAAGAAGGATACGAAATTCAGCGCGGCCGTATTGCCGATAACATCAAGGTCGTGTATTACCGTGACGAGACTGGCGGTACGCTGCGGGCTTTTTTGCTGACCTGGCAATAATTCCGGTCAGTCGGGCTGTGACTCACCCCAGCAAAAAATCAAAATCTTCACGTGTCAGCCCTGCACCGGCGCCACCGGCGCCATCCTCCAGAATCGCCTTGTAGAGCTGAGTCTTCTGCTCCTTCAGCGCCATCATCTTTTCCTCAATAGTATGTTTCATAATCAGGCGGGTGATGGTGACCTGTTCCGTCTGACCGATACGATGTGCACGGTCTGACGCCTGATTTTCAACCGCCGGATTCCACCAAGGGTCCATATGGTATACGTAGGTGGCGCGGGTCAGGTTGAGCCCTTTGCCGCCCGCTTTGAGGCTGATCAGAAAAACGGTCGGTTCCGTTGAATGTTGAAATGATTCTACCAGCTGTTTGCGCTTGTGAACCGGTGTCGAGCCATCCAGGCGCAAACAGGAAAACCCCTGTTCCCTCAGACCGTTTTCGATCAGATCAAGATAGCCGGTAAACTGGGAGAACACCAGGGCACTGTGCCCTTCATCATGGAGTTCAGTCAGTTGCTCCGCCAGAAACTCCAGCTTTGGCGAGGCGTCACTGGCATTTGGTGACGCCAGAACCGGTGCCAGACAGATTTGACGCAGACGGAGAATGGCTGTCAACGCAATGATACGAGCCTGTGCCGGGGCATGCCCTTCGTACGCTTCCTGAATCTGTCCGCGTACTTCCTCCACAGTCCGTTGGTAAAACACTCTCTGTTTCGTTGTCAACTCCAGCGGAATGTCCATCTCTATCTTTGGCGGTAATTCATTGGCAATCAGCTGCTTTGTGCGGCGCAGCACAAAGGGACGGGTGCGACCGGTCAAGCGTGCCGTGGCTGTAGCCCCTCCCTGGCTGAGCTTGCGGCTGAACTCTTCGCGTGTTCCCAGTAAACCGGGCAGACAGAGATCCATGATGGCAAAATATTCGCCCAGATGGTTTTCTACCGGTGTACCGGTCAGCGCAAGAGTAAACGAGCCCTTCAACTTGCGGACGGCATTGGTGGTGGCAGCCTGCAGGTTTTTTACCACCTGGGTTTCGTCGAATATCAGAACATTGAAGCGGTGTTCGGCCAGCAGGTCACAATCCCGTTGGACGATGCCGTAGCTGGTAATGATGACATCGTGATTCGCAAACTCATCAGTAGTGCGACCGCTGCCCGCATAGAGCATAACCCTGGCGCTCGGCAGAAACCGGGCCAACTCCGCTTCCCAATTAAAAAGCAGTGACGGCGGCGCAACAACCAGATGCGGCGTTCCGGGAGCTGCGGAGCTTGCAAGCTCGCCGGACATGATCCCAGCCAGCAGTGTAATACCCTGTACGGTCTTGCCCAGACCCATGTCATCGGCCAGACAAGCGCCGAAACGATGCTCATAGAGAAAGGCCAGCCAGTGCCAGGCGTCAATCTGGTAATGACGCAGGGTGGCATTAAGTTTCGCTGGTAATGGCCGCGCCGGTATGGATGAAAAATTGAGAAGATTCTCCAATAGACCTGCGTCCTCCGGTGACAGCTTGACTTCGACACCGTGACTGCGCAACTGCAGCCAGTCAAGAATCTGCAGACGAGGCACCCGCACCAGTTCCTGCTCTCCTTTTTTCTTTTTCCTGCCGGTCGGCATGGCTCCGCTGAACATGGCCAGCACTTGGGCACTCAACTCATCCAGCAGCATCAGCTTACCGTCACGGCGCAGTATACCGCTGCCATCCATCAACCCACGCAGTTCTCCTTCGGTCAACAGTTCACCGTTACAACGAATCTCCGGCTTCAACTCAAACCAGTCACGGGAGCTGTGGGTGGCATCCATCGAAAAAGCCCATGACGCCGCTGTCAACGGCTCGCTGCCGATTCGCAGTGAAAATCCCTCTTTTTGCAGCCGTTCTGTCAGCTGTGGCAGCACTTTCAGTAGTTTCTCGGTGACAATCTCTATTTGTCCCGGCGCAGACCCGTCGGTAAAGGCATCCAGCCCAAACTGTTCGTAGAGAATCTGCATCATTTTCGCCTGACTGCGGTGCTCATCCTTCAGGAAATGCCAACCGGCAGGTGTTGCCATGACAATATTCATCTCTCGAACCCATGACTCGGCCAGAGACGTAAGGATCTGCTTGGCTTCCCGTTTTACATCCCGTTTCAAAAAATCGGAGGAACCGGTCACGGAGCGGAAAATGGCGTTTCGGGCAGTCGGTTTCACTTCATCCAACAGCTTGAAAGCTGCCTCGATAACAGCCCTGACACGCTTTCTGGTCTTCATCGGCGTTGAAAGATGTGTGCGAAGATGTGGATTAAACAGCCCGAAAGCGGCATTTGAAAAGTGGAAGGTCTTTTGTTCATACAGGCTTGCCGGCATCAGGACAGTGGTGTTATCAGCAACCCCCCGGGGAATATCAAGCAGGTACGTTTGCGCATGGGAGGTGTGCCGATCTGATGAAACGCCACCCAGCTTGAAGTAGCAATCTCCTTTCGGATCATCACTCTCTTCCGGTAACAGCCGGATCACAGCACTATTGAAAAAATCCAGTGGTGCAATTATTGTGTGATTGTGCCGTCGGAGTACGGAGTTGATCGCTGTTCGCTCAACACACACCTCATCGTCCCAATTACAATCGTCATCATCGTCCCAGTCGTCAAAGTCATCAGAATGATCCTCACAGAACTCCTCTGAGTCATCGGCCACTCTGTCCAGCTCATCAAAAACCCCTTCCCAGCAATTCCAGGCATCACGGTTTGCGATCGGCACGATACCACCGACGGCACAATCGAAGAGCAGCTGCCCATGTATGATGGCAGTGTCCGGAAGTGGTGTCCCGTCAGCATACGTTCTTGAAATGTGAACTTCATCTCCCCGAATGTCGAAGGAAATACCGGAGATCAGCGGTTGATCACCCCGGTAGACAAGTGCTGTTTCAAGGCCATCCGTATCGCAAAATACAATCGGATATGCGCCGCCGGTCACCTGCTGAAACATCTCAAAGTAACGCTTCGTGGAATCGTAGAAATAGTGTGACGCCAGAAACCGGGCCAGGTCTGTCGGCAGGCCGTGCGTTGTCCAGCCATGCACCGACTCGTTGCCCCGCTTGATGCCGCCTTGAATGCTGCTGCCCTGTCCTCTCTGCTCCAGCAGCAGTCGGTATTTTGAAGAGTGTACCCTGGCTGATTCCTGAACCAGCTTCTCTCGTTGTTTCTGCCGTTCGATTTTTGAACTTCCAGCTGTTTCTATAGGGTTCTTTTCCGCGATCGGCTCCTGGTCGATGTAGTGCTTCATATCAGCAAGCATCTGCTGGTTAAAACGAATGTGCGACAAAGTATCCGGTGAGACCACCCGCTTAATAGTTGCCCAGGCGACCACGACATGAATGCAGTTGCGCGCCGGTTGCCACTGATAACAACTGCATTTGGCCAGCAGTCGATAGCCGTCGACAAGAAGGGTCGTTTGGACTCCGCTGGTAAAGGTAACTATCAATGCCGATTTGTCCGGATTCCACACGGCACTTTTCAAGGTATTTGCCTTACACTCTTCAAAGCCTGACATCAGGTGAACTTTGGCAGCAGCGTCGTGGATGTCACCGGGGCGGAAACTTTTGAACCTTTGCAGGAGTGACGAAGCAGAGGGTGGCGCGTGTGTCATGGTTTTGTTCCCCGAATTTTCTGCATATTAATTCCAATTCCAACTCAAAGCGTCTTCTTCGTTGGCTCGTCCTCAGCTCCTCAACATACTGACGGGTATCCTTTCGTCGCTTCGATCCTCGCCGTCTTGAATCCATCTTTGATTTGAAATTGGTATAAGTCCTCAAACATTTCTTCATATATTTAAAATTCAAATTGAGACTATTCTGTTTTATGCTCGCTACGTTTCTTTTCGCGACTTAAAAACTGCCTCTATTTATATCCACAGAATCCTCACCAGACTCTCCACCTGTCTGAATTCCGGGTCACCGGTTACCAGCGTCGCATTATGTTCAATGGCTGACGCGACGGCAAAGGTGTCGGCGTAGGACATGGCAAAACGAGCTTTCAACTCCGCAGCCCTGAAAACCAGATCATTTGTGGCAGGTAAAATCACAATGCCAAGGCGTTCAATATTCATTACGACATCCAGCTTGTGTCGCTGACCGAACCTCCTCTGGACAGTGTAAATAATCTCCCCCATATTGATGACATTGAGCATCGCGCATGCTTTGCCGTTCTGGGCATTGTTCAAAATTACCTTTACCGGCTCATTACCCGGTTCTTTCTGAATGAACCGCAGCAGAGCAAAACTATCAAGCAGATAGTTATTCACGGACTTTGTCCCGCTTCCGTTCTTCAAGTAACTCATCGGCAAGCGATGGCCCGGCTGGCAGCATTCCCCATGCAGCGGCGACAGGATCAGCCACGACAGGCACAATGCAGACGACGTTACCGTACTCCACAAAGCGCACTTCGGTGCCAGGGTCAATATGGTGACGTTTCCTGATATCACCAGGTATCAGAATTTGCCCTTTTACGGTTACTTTTGAAGCTTTTTGCATTGCATACCTCCAGGTGTTACTTTTGAGGCTTATTGTAATACCTGTTGTCGAAATCTACAATATGAAATATTTTAATAGGCTGCATGTTGAGATCGTTTCGGCGGCGCTAAAAAAAGAGAGCGGCAAACGCAAGGTCTTTTTTCGTGATCTTTCCGGCCTGTTTTACCTTCTTGCGCTGATTCGGAGCGGTCTGCCGCAACAGCTGCAGACCGTCGTCGAACTGGGTGAATGGGTTGTCAAGCAGCGTAATCACCCGCAGCAGTTGGTGGTGTGGATGCTGACTCAGTATGCCGAGGTCAAACTGGGGAAAAATCGCGCGAAACAAGATTTTATGGCGCTGCTGCGGGATGCGGGGGAGTGATAGCGTGCATTTTGCCACAAAAATGGAAGCGTATAGTACCGTGAATTACTAGCCCGGGATGCCCCATCGAGCTTTACGAAAATGGCGTTCAGATCCACCGTTTCGGATAAACAGGGCAAAGAGACCAATAAGCGGGCGGTGATCAGCCAAACAGTATCGCCGCCCACCACGCCCCTACGACTACTGTTCCACTCAATGCCGCAAGTAAAAAGCTGACACCACCACCCGGTCGTCCGAATTTTCCCACCAAATATTCCGCCCCGATACCAAAAATCGTTCCAAAGCTGAACCCGAACAGATGAGCTCCCAGATCGGTGTTTTTCCCTTCAGTCCCCAGCACAGCCAACAGCGCCAATCCGGCGGCAACCGGTATGAACCAGCGCCGCCGAAGGTTTTGGCGACCCCGCATGGTGCTGATGGCCGCCAGAATCCCAACAGCCCCGAAAACGGCGGTGGATGCCCCGACCGAACGATGTGCCGGCGATTGTACCCAGGCATTGATCAGGTTGCCGATGGTGCCGGAAGCGAGCAGCAGGCTCCAGGCCAGGCCGGAGCCGAGCTCACGGCAGAGCAGGATGATGAAGGTGCCGCCGATGGTGAGGTTGCTAAGCAGGTGCACCGGACCTGCGTGGAGGGTAAGGGCGGTGACAAGCCGCCACCACTGGCCGTTTTTGATACTTGCGGCGTGGGCGGTGCCAAGCTCGTATAGGTCGAGAATCCCCCGCTCCGGCATGGAAAAGCCGAGAAGAGTCAGGTTGTAAAAGGTTGCAAGGAGCAGCAGGACCGAAACTGTTGGCAGAGTGTTTTCAACCAGCTGCCGTGCGACTGGTTGCGGAGGAGGCCAGTTCCTGTTTGCTTCTTCGTACAAACGCACCTCTCTGCAGGCGCTCTCCCATTGATGCTCCGGCACCAGCAGCAGCCAGCCGGCTCCCGCCGGCTCGATGCAGCACGGAATCGAGCGGGAGTCAAGCACGAGTGCCCAGGACTGCGCCAGGGATTTGGACGGAAAAGGGTTGTCCACTGCGGAAACCGCCTTCCATGGGTGTTCCTCTTCACCATGTTCTGTCTCTGAAAAGTCCATGCATGCAAATATAAACACTAATGCCGGGAAATGCCATGCAGACAATAAAAAAATATCCGGTTTCCGACGTACGTGACTAAATCAGGGGTTCTGGCAAGTAATACCTTGAACTGACGTATTTGTCAGGTATAATGGAGCGCCATTTTTAGTATTTCAGGCGCGGGTACGCAGTACGGGGAGCTACAGCAGTCAGTGATGGCCGGGAGCTTCGTCAGCTGAAGCCGAAGGTGAAAGTGATTAGAGGAATCGAACATGTTTGACACGACGATGCAGAATCTGATTGCAGGGCAGGTTTGATCGTGCCGGAGGGTGCCGGTCTGCCGTTCGGGCAGCTATGGATTGCCGCCGTGGTCGGGGCGACCGTTGCAGGTGGCTGGCTCAGCCGCTGCATCATCGGCGGGAAGGCACGCGCCCTCAGTGAAAGTGAGGAGCGATACCGGCAGCAGTTCCGGCAGAGCCTGGCAGTGATGCTGATTGTTGATCCCGAAAACGGTGTGGTTGTTGATGCCAATCCGGCTGCGTGTGCCTTTTACGGCTATGCCCACAGCAGGTTGCTGACGTTGAATATACGTGACATCAACGCCAGTCCTCCAGACGAGCTGGCCAGGTGCATTGACGAGGTTTGCAGTGGCAGCAAAGGACAGTTTATTGCCCGCCACCGTCATTGCAGCGGCGCCGTTATGGATGTGGAGGTGTTCAGTAACCCCTTGGTTTTTCAAGGTAAGACGCTGCTGCATTCAATTGTCGTCGATATAACCGGAAGGATGGCAATTGAGCGGGAGCTGTGCGACAAGACGGCTTTTGCCGAAAACCTGATCCTGAATTCAACAACTCCGACGTTTGTCATCAACTCCGATCATCGGGTACAGATATGGAACCGGGCCCTGGAAGAGCTCACCGGCGTTTCGGCATCGGAGGTTATCGGTACTGAAGACCAGTGGCGCGCATTCTATCCGTCATCGCAGCCATGTCTGGCGGACATCGTCCTGGATGGGACATACGAGGAAGGGGTGAAGCGGTATAACCGCCTTTCGCGCTCCCGCCTGATTCCCAACGGCCTGAGTGCCGAGGGGGATTATTTTTTTGATGGCCGCCGCTGTCGACTGGTGTTCTCGTCGGCACCGATCCGTGATTACGATGGTAAAATCATCGCTGCAATTCAGACGCTGGAGGACGTCACTACGCGCATCTCCCTTGAAGCACAGCTGATTCAGGCCCAGAAAATGGAATCGGTCGGAGTGCTGGCCGGGAGTATGGCCCATGACTTTAATAATGTGCTCACGGTCATCAGCGGCTATGCCGATTTGCTGCAGCTCACTCTCGGAAACGACGGGGAAAAAGTGCTTTTTGCCCGGGAGATATCGGCTTCCGTTGATCGAGCCGCCAAGATGACCCGCAGTCTGCTGGCCTTCAGTGGAAAACAGGAACTATTATTGCAGTGCGATGATCTTGGCCGGATGCTTGTCAGCATTCACAAGAGCCTTGGGCACCTGATCCGCGAGGATATTGCGCTGACGGTCCATTCTGGCGATGGGCCTCTGCCGGTATATATGGATAGCGCGCAGATCGAACAGGTGCTGATTAATTTGGTAATCAATGCCCGTGACGCCATGGAACCAGGCGGCACGATCTCGGTTTCAGCACTGTCGCTGCAGTGTGATGAAGCACGTATCGAGGGTAATGCGGTCATCCCGGCGGGGCGGTACGCCTGTCTGTGCGTGGCGGACAACGGAACCGGTATGGATGCCACGACTCTCGAACATATCTTCGAGCCATTCTTTACGACAAAAGAGCGAGGGAAGGGGACCGGGCTGGGGCTCTCGATTGTTCACAGCATTGTCGCCAGGCACACCGGCTACATCTCCGTCATTACGGCTCCGGGCACGGGGACTGAATTCCGTGTGTATCTTCCGCTGAGTACCGCTGAAGCTCTGCCGCTGCCGACAGAGGCCCCGCAGGTGATCAATCACAATGGCACTGAAACGGTGCTTGTCGTTGAAGATGACGAAAACATCATGAAGCTGTTTCAAGAGGTGCTGACCCGCCACGGGTACGCAGTTCTCACCGCTGCGGACGGGGTGGAAGCCCTGGAGGTATTTGCTGCCCATCGTGATGAGATTCAGATAGCACTTGTGGATGTCATTCTGCCGCGCATGAACGGGCGTGAGGTTGTCGAATGGATCAGGCGTCAGCGTCCGGAGCTGCCGATTATCATGACCAGCGGCTATGCTGACGATATTATTGACCTGGCGGCGATCAATGAACTCAGGGTTGTTTTTTTGCAGAAACCGATCAAAAAGCTTACTCTGCTGGCAACTCTCCGGACATGCCTGCACACCAATTTATAAGGTTTAAGGAGGATTCATGCCACACATTCTGATTGTAGACGATGACAGCGATCTGAGGGAGGTGCTCGAGCGCTTTCTGTCGATCAAAGGTCATCAGGTATACTCTGTCGGGAACGGCAGGGGTGCCATTGATGTTCTTGACCGCCAATCAATAGATCTGGTTATTACCGATATACTCATGCCGGATATGGATGGCTATGAGCTGATCAGTGCCCTCCGCCAGCGTCCTGATTCGCCCCGTATCATTGCCATGTCAGGCGGTTCGGGCAGGCTGGATAGAGACTATCTGCTGCGTATGGCCAGGACCATGAAGGTTGACAGACTTCTGGAAAAACCTCTGAAGCTTGCCACTGTTGATGCCGCAATCTCTGAAGTGCTGGAGGGAGTAACGCCGGACGCGGCGGTGGACTGAGCCGCCTTCCCAAATGTCATGTTTCTGCCGCATGTAAAAGGCCTCCCCGACAGGAGGCTTTTTACATGAGAGCTCCAAGTGGCACGCCTCATGCTAATTCAAATGCTACAGGGGGAAACAACCATGGCTAAATCAATACTGATTTGTGATGATGAACCGCTTATTAGAATGAATCTGAAGGGGATGCTGACGGATCTGGGCTTCGATGACATTTTGGAGTGCGGGGACGGCGCAAAAGCCGTGGAACTGGCGCTGGCAAGCTTTCCTGATATGGCAATTCTGGATGTTGCCATGCCGGGAATGGACGGCATAACCGCCGCAATTGAAATCAGAAAGAAACTGAAAATACCGATTATGCTCCTGACCAGTGCGTGTGACAGCGCGACTGTTAAACGGGCATCGACAAGCGGGATTGCCGCTTTTTTGACCAAACCTCTCCGTCAGCAGGATCTGCTGCCGGCCATCGAGATCGCTCTGCAGCATGTTGAAGAAATTGAGGAGTTGAAAGAGAAAATCGACGATCTGCGTGAGCTCATCGAGAATCGCAAGATCATCGAAAAAGCCAAAGGCCTCTTGATGGAAAAGAATCACGTCCCGGAGGCGGAGGCGTATCGCATTATGCAGAAGTCGGCGATGGATAAGCGCAAAACGCTGCTGCAGGTTGCAAACGGGATTTTGAAGGAAGGGTAGTTCCGCTCCGAGTGCGGGGTACACAAACGCAGCAGGTGTACCCCGTACCCTATAAAGATCTTCCCACGGGACTTTCTGCGATCAGTCTCTCGACGACGCTCTCAATTTCGGCAATTACTTTTCCGTCCATTTTTTTGATCCAGCGCTTTGGTATGGCATCCATGCCGTAATAGGCTCCGGCCAGCATCCCGCAAATGGCGCCGGTTGTATCGGCGTCCGCCCCCTGATTAACCGTTCCTACCAGACACTCCTCAAAGCTCATCCCCCGGAAAAACCAATGAAACACCGTCTGCATTGTATCGACGACATAGCCGGTTGCCAGGCCGCGATACGGCACAAAGGCAAACGTGGGAAACGCGGTTACCAGTGCATCTACATGGCGCCGCAGGCGGCTTTTTTCGGCTCCGCACAGCGCCAGATGCAGAAGTTGCCCCAGGCAGAGGCAGGCAGCATCCGAAACCGGATTGTTATGAGTAATGTGAGCCTGCTCGATTACATATCTTTTGAGCAGTTCTCCATCGGGAAGCGAAAAAAGGGCCGCCGGCAGGAGGCGCATGGCGGCGCCGTTTCCCGCATCCCACTGGTTTGGTGGTGATACCAGCTGTCCGTGGAGAAGATAGGCGCGGATCCCTTTGCGGCAGGTATCGCCGCAATCGACCGGCCGTGATTTGAGCCAGGCGGCGAAATTATCGGCAACGGCCTCCAGTGACCAACCCTGGCTTTTTACAATAGCGCGGGCGATGCAGAGCGCCATCTCGGTGTCATCGGTCACCTGTCCCGGTTTCAGCCGCAGCCAGCCGCCGCCGATAATGTCACGGAAGATGCCGTATTTTGAGGCAATTTCTGACGCGGTCATGAACTCGACCGTAGCACCCAGGGCGTCGCCGATTGCCATGCCGATGAAGGCTGCGCGGGCGCGGTCGCGTATTTCTTCGCGGTTGTACTGGTTGAACATGAGAACCTTTCCTGAAAAGCATTTCAACATGGATACGGGGTAATGCAATTCATAAACCATTTTAAATGCCTAAATTTAGTGCAAATTTATCGCACGCACAGAGAATTCAGGGATCTCACCCTGTTTTCTGCGGCTTGAAAAACATTATTTTCCACTGTTTCTGTGCTTTCGGTTTAATTGTATTCAAGCTGGCACATTCTATGCTGTATCCCTTCCAGCAATGGCAACGACGCCCGCGGGATACCTTCCCGTGGGCGTTTTTCATTTTGGAAGGAGACATATCATGGCAACTGCGTGTGAAATGAAGAACAAAATCCAGGGGCATCCCTGCTTCGGCGGCAACCATCATAAAAACGGCCGGATGCATCTGGCTGTGGCGCCCGCATGCAATATCAAATGCGGCTATTGCTCCCGCAAGCACGATTGTGCAAACGAATCACGTCCCGGTGTTACCAGCCGCATTCTGACTCCGCAGGAAGCGATTGAAAAAGTGCGCGAGGTTATGGCCAGCCCGATTGCCGGGCCGATCATCAAGGTAGTCGGCATTGCCGGACCTGGCGATCCGTTGGCCAACGAAGAAACGTTTGAAACTTTTGCGATGGTGAAGGAAGAGTTCCCTCACCTGATGCTCTGTTTGAGCACCAACGGGCTGCTGCTTCCCGAATCGATTGACCGCTTGTATGAAATGGGCCTGCACAGCCTGACCGTAACTATCAACGCTGTTGATCCGGAAGTCGGCGCCCGGATTTACCGCCACGTCATCTATCATGGTAAACACTATACCGGCGTTGAAGGGGCTAAAATCCTGATCGCCAACCAATTTGAAGGTCTCAAACGGGCTGGCGAACTGGGGCTGACCATCAAGGTTAATTCAGTGCTTGTACCGGGGGTGAATGACCATCAGATGCCGTTGATCGCACAGCGGGTCAAGGAGTTGGGTGCCTTCGTCATGAATATCATGCCGATCATCCCCCAGGCCGAACTGGCCCACATTGTGCCCCCCAGTGAGGAGCGCGTGGCAGAAGTACGCAAGGCCAACGAAAGCATTATCGGCCAGTTCGCTCATTGCAAGCAGTGCCGTGCCGATGCCATCGGGCTGATTGGCCAGGATTTGAATGTGACTATTGCCGAGGCCGCCTGCCCGGCACCATGATTATTGAACCCTTTACTATGGATGATATTGCCGGCTTCCTTGCCCTGGTCGCGACGGAAAACTGGGTGGCCGAGCGCTGGGAATTTGAGTTTTTGCTGTCTGAATTTCCTGCAGGATGTTTTGTCGCCCGTGACGAGAGTGGTGAGCCGATTGGTTTTGTTACCTCGTTGAAGCATGATCGCAGCGGCTGGATCGGCAATTTGATTATGAGTAAGCAGCATCGTGGCAAAGGGATTGGAGAGAAGCTGTTTACCAGCGCACAGGGCGCTTTGCAGTCAGCCGGGGCTGAGACGCTCTGGCTGACCGCATCAAAAGCAGGCAGAAGTCTCTATGAGAAATACGGCTTTACGGCTGTAGACAAAATAATTCGCTGGGTTGGCGTCGGACGTCAACGGCATGCAGTGCACGGCACATTCCCCGCCGGCTCGTCCTCCGACAGTTCAGTCAGCGGCATTGATTATCAGGCATGGGGTGATCGGCGCGATGCATTGCTGACGACAACTGTCGGGCGGGGAACGCTGCTGCTTGAAGAATCCGGGTTTCTGGTGCTGCAGCCCTGCGGGGCTGACGTACAGTTCGGGCCGTTTTCAGCGCTGGAGAGCGGTTCGGCAGAACAGATTTTTGATACGGCGCTGCGGGCAATTCCACTCGGCACTAAAGTGTATCTCGATTCACCGGCCTCAAATCATTCGGCGCTGCGGCTTTTCAACAGGAGACGGATGAAAATTTCCGGGAGCAACGAATTGATGTACGCAGGTGTGAAGCCGGATTACCGGCCGGAACGGCTCTATGGCCTGGCCAGCATGGGCAGCTGCGGATAGCAAATGAACGTCACCAGGGGGCAACATGAACATTCATAACGACATCATTATTGACGACACCACCCTGCGCGACGGCGAACAGACCGCCGGCGTGGTCTTCTCCAAACGCGAAAAGATTGCTATTGCCCGTATGCTGGACTCTATCGGTGTCGGGGAAATTGAATGCGGCATTCCCGCCATGGGGGTGGAAGAACAGGAAAGTATCCGCACACTGGTGGATTTGGGATTGAATGCCCGTCTGATCACCTGGAACCGTGCACTGGTGACTGAAATCAAGGCAAGTATTGCCTGCGGTGTCCAGGCGGTGGACATTTCTCTTTCAGTCTCGGACCAGATGATTGCCCATAAACTGCGCAAAGATCGTGCAGCGGTCACGGAACAGTTGAAAGTTGCGCTCGGTTTTGCCAAACAGCACAACCTGTATGTTTCGGTGGGTGGTGAGGATGCCAGCCGTGCCGATATGGCTTTTCTGGTAGAACTGATGGAAATTACCCGTGCGCTTGGTGGCGACCGCTTCCGCTTCTGCGACACCCTTGGCATCATGGATCCGTTTACGATGTTTGATAAGGTTTCGTTTTTGAGACAGGCGGTGCCTGATGTTGATATCGAGGTACACACCCACAACGATCTGGGGATGGCCACTGCCAACGCCATTGCCGGTATCCGGGCCGGGGCAAAGTTCGTCAACACTACGATTAACGGTCTTGGGGAGCGTGCGGGAAACGCCGCGCTGGAAGAAGTGGTTATGAGCCTGAAGCATGCCTGCGGCATCGAGACCGGCATCGATACGCACCGTTTCCGCGAAATGTCACTCTTTGTTGCCAAGGCTTCCGACCGTCCTCTTTCCGTTTCCAAGCCGGTGGTGGGGTCACGGGTTTTTGCCCATGAATCAGGTCTGCACGCCGACGGGGTTATCAAAGATCCGCATAATTATGAAGGTTTCGATCCGGCGGAAGTCGGACTGACCCGCAGCATCGTGGTTGGCAAGCACTCCGGCACGGGAGGTCTGATTGAGCGCTACCGCAGTATGGGGATTGTTGTCAGCCGGAAACAGGCTGATCCATTGTTGGTACAGACACGGGCGTTGTCATGCAAGCGTAAGCGTGATCTGACAAATTGTGAACTGATGGCCATTTATCTTGGCGAACAAACGCTGCCGAAGGCGGCCTAAAAGGGAGGACGTTATGTGTGTAGCAGGAACTAATTTTGTACCGATAGTCGAGGCGGCACAGCTTCTGGAAACAACCGAGATGCGGGTGCTGATGATGCTCAAGAAAAACGAGCTGCAGGGAAAACAAGTGGACGAAGCGTGGTATGTGGATAAATCATCACTGAATCTCTGTGATAAGCCGAAAGCTGCTGATATTGTCAAACCGGGCGGTTGCGGCGGAGGGTGCGGCAGCGGCTGCGGCGGGCATTAATGGAGGGGTGAATCATGGCAATCATCGTCAAAGCATCAGATTTCAAATTCAAATATCCGCGTGATGTTGCCAACCGGAACAAACCGAAATTTTCCGGTCTGCCCGATCCCGCGCCTTTTAACCGTGACGATCTGTACGAGATTCTGCCGATGATGTCGGCCGTCATGAATGAGCTGGGGAGTGAAGATGGCGAGGTGTTGAACCTTCTGGAAGACGTACTGAACCAGATGCCGCGTTTTATCACTACCCGCGGAGATGTTTTCGATTATTTGCAGGGATCGGCCAGAGAATGCCTGAGGTGAAATACCCCGCGCTGAGTAACGATTCTACCCTGATAGCGGCAAAAATCTTCTTGCATAAAAAAACGGATAAGCGGAAGATGGGTCGTCGTATGAGGTGGTGAATCAGTCGTAAAGGGGGAAAACAATGGTAATGGCGGCCCTATCGCCGAATAGTGTTTTGGCGAGTCCTATTCAGGTTAACCCGCAAGTCAAAACGGACCTTCATGCTTCAGCTCCGCAGGCTGCTCAGGACGCACAGAAGGCTGCAAAAACAGCGCAGACAGATACGATAACCATTTCTGCTCAGGCATTGAAAATGGCGGATGACAAGAACGCTGATGCCAAGCAGGCATCAAATAAGGCTGATGAGCAGGAATCATTGCAGCTGGCGCGGGATAAAGCCGATACGATAAAAAATGAAAATCAAAGAAGTGCCGTGAAGGCGTACGCGGCGGTACGTGCACAGCAGTAACCAGGCACGTACCGAGCGGGCATATCGCCAATAAAGCAAAAGAGGAAACCAGCTGACGTGGTTTCCTCTTTTGCTTTTACAGGTTTACCGCATTGATATTTCTGCGCCTACACCTTCATATCCACCGCTGAATCAGATTTTGCAGCGGCTTCTTTCATGCGCAGCATGAGATCGGAAGGCGTCTGGTAAATAAGTCTGTTGGAACTATCCAGATAGCGTGTGCGTAATTCTCCGTTCAAATTATAGACAAACTCAACCTTGGCCGGCGTCTTGTCAGAGCTTTCTCCTGAGGCTGCTTTGCTTACTTCTTCCCTTTTGGCCTCCCGTTTCAGCGACTCCTCTTTCTTTGTGTTTGCAACGGTCTGCTGCGGCTGAAAGGATATACTGACAGTATCGACAGGTGTCTCTTTACCGTCTTTGGTGACGGGCGAACCGGCACCCTGAGAAACGGCTCCCCGTTCCACCACGTGCGGAGATTCGCCTGATTTCCCGCCCGAAAACTGCTGAGGCGTCGAAATTACGCTTGATACGGTGGTCGGTGTCACAACCCATCTCCCCTCTGACGGCGGCAGTCAACAGAAACAGCATTTCATTTGTAAACACAATAACCCTTATTATTGGCTTTTACAAACATATTTTGCGCCTGATAATGCGATGATGCCGCAACAGAACAGTCGGCATTTTGATACGTCCATCTGACACACATGCAGAGCGCTTCTCCGGAGCCGGTCAGTGAAATTTGTCACCGACTCACTCTCATTCATGTGCTATAACCATTGTCCAACAGCAGGTACACTCTCATGCGGAGCTTTTGATATGAACAAGGTAACAGTAGACGGAATTACCCTCTCTCTGGCACGACCGGTAGAACTCAATCTGCAGTGGGTCGGACAGGATGAACTGCTGACGCAGTTGCTGGCGGCATGGATGGTGGTTGACGATCGGGATATCCCCTTCAATCCGCGTCTGATCGGCAAACCGGGGGTCGGGAAAACCACCCTGGCCTATGCCGCGGCTAAACGCCTGGAGCGACCGGTGTACCTGTTTCAGGCCACGATGGATACCCGACCGGAAGATCTGATTGTTACGCCGACCATCGGGCCGGACGGCACGATTCAGTACAGCGCCTCGTCACTGGTATCGGCGATGCTCGCCGGCGGCGTGCTGATTCTGGACGAGGGGAACCGCATGAGCGAGAAAGCATGGGCGTCGCTGGCACCGCTGCTGGATGACCGCCGCTATGTTGAATCCATCATCACCGGCCTGCGTATTCCGGCTGCTCGTGATTTCCGCATCGTCGTCACGATGAACGAGGATTCCTCCACCTTTGAGATCCCCGAATATATCCATTCCCGCCTGCAGCCCCAGATCTATATTGATTTCCCCGAAGCTGATGAGGAACTGGTCATCCTGAAGGAAAACCTCCCCTTTGCCGAAAATGATATCCTGAAATATGTGGTTACATTTCTCCAGCGCGCCCATGAGGCGGACGAGCTCTATTCCGTCCGGGACGGGATCAACATCGCCCGCTATGCCCTTAAGATGTCGGCTGCCGGCGGCCAGCCGCCACAGGATCTGCTGCGGTTGGCGGTGACACGCATCCTCGGGAATGAAGCGCTGCCGTATCTGGGGTGATCATGCCCACACTACTCTACCTCGAACAATTCGGGCCGGTGCATGCCCTGCCGGTGCTTCATTATCGCATGGAGTTCGCCCAGTTGGTGCGGATGGCATGGGCCCATATCCGCCCCGATGCGGTGGCAATTGAACTTCCCGCTACGCTGGAAATCCCGTTTTTACGGGCGCTGCGTCGCCTGCCGCAGATTTCGGTGATCAGCTATCAGGTCGGAACAGAACCGGTATACCTCGTGGTGGAGCCGGCCGATCCGCTGGTGGAGGCGGCCCGACAGGCGCTGGAGTCGGGGATTCCGCTTCATTTTGTCGATGTGGATAGCGACGCCTATCCCCGTCACCATGACCAACTCCCGGATTCCTACAGCATCAGCCGCATCGGTTTGGCGGCATATTACCGGGAATACTGCGCCGCGTACGCGACAGAGCAGCCGTGCCGCGAGGACCGGCGGCGTGAGGGAGGGATAGCCTATCGTCTGCAGATGATGGCGAGGAGCCATCAGCGCATCCTGTTCGTCTGCGGCATGGCCCATCTGGCACGGGTCAAGCAACTGTTTGCCGTCCCACAGGGGGTGCCGCTGGAGCGGATCAAGCGCGCCGGCGTCAACGTCTTCAACCTGCATCCCGATTCCTGCCGCGAGATCCTGGCCGAGTTTCCGTTTCTGTCGGCGGTCTATGAGCTGCGGCGCGGCCCGCTCCCGGATGAGCCGGTGGAGCGCGGTGCCGGGCTGCGCAAGCGTTTTCACGCTCTGGAGCTGATCCGCGGCGGCAAGGAACAGGTGTCGGAAGAACAGCTGCTGGAGAATGCGATCCACCGCACGGCGCGGCATCTCGGACCTGCCGGGGCCTTTCTTGATCGCCAGCGCCTTATCTACCGGCTCTTCAGCGAATCGGCCCGCCATTATCGTCAGGAAACCGGCGAGGTCCTGCATGTCTGGCAGAAGCGGGCGTTCTTCCGGTTTGCCCGCAACTACGCCCTGCAGTGCGGTATGCTGCTGCCGGATCTGTTTCAGCTCCTGGCAGCGGCGCGCGGCTGCATTGACGACAATTTTGCGTATGCATTCTGTCGTCTGGCTACGTGCTACCCGTGGCAGAGTGAGAGCAGCGACCTGGCGACGATCAGTATTTCGCCGGAAGAGATCTGGGGCGGCAGTCGCCGCATCAGCTTTCGTCCCCGCCAGAAACGAAGCAAGGGACTGTCGCAGATGGGACTGCTCAAGCGCAAGCGGGAAGCCAGGCCGGGTGAGTGGCTGGAAGGATTCGATGATCCATCGATCTGCTCGTATCCGCCGGAAGATATTGCCATCGAGGAGTACGGTCGTTTCCTGAAGCGGAAGGGGTGCATGCAGCTCTCCGAAGAGCAGACCCGCACGGAGAAGTTCAGCAGTTCGTTGCTGGATGGCATCGATATGCGCGAAACCCTGCGCAACATCCACGAAGGTGCGATTTATGTCCGGGAGCAGCAGCGGGTGGCTGGCGGTGTGGGGTGCCTGGTGGTGATCTTTGACGAGGATCGGAAGAGTGAACGCTATCCCTACCGGATGACCTGGCTTGGGGAGCATGAACAGGAATCGGATATGGCTTTTTATGCAACAGATCCGTCAGAAAATATCGTCGGGCCGGGGATCTGTCGCTGTGAATACGGCGGCTTTATGCTCTCCTATCCGCCGCGCCGGATGATGGATGTCTGGCACGACCCGGATTATCACCCTGCTGTGACCAGAGCCGAAGTGCTGCTGCAGGCGGCACTCGATTATTCGATCGAGAAGCATGTGGTGTACGTAGCGGCCAGGCCGCCGCGCAGCATCTTCAAGCAAATGGCATCCCGCCGCGACCGGAAGATAGTCTACATCCCGCTCGGTTCGCTCTCCCCCCACAAGCTCAAGCAGATGCGCATTCTGCATATCCTTTCCGGCAAGGACAAGCGGGAGCTTGCGAAGGAGTATATCTGGTGAGCAGACGCATAAAATTTACACACAGGAGCCGTAATGAAGCTGACTGACGAACAAATCCGAAAATTGATTCCGTATATCATCGAAGCGACCGGTCTTAAAGCCTTTCAGGTGGAACATACCGTTGAGCTGCTGCAGGAGGGGGCGACGGTCCCCTTTATCGCCCGCTACCGCAAGGAGCATACCGGCGAGCTGGATGAGGTGCAGATCCGCACGGTCGAAGAACAGTTCACCTATTTCTGCGAGTTGGAAGAACGCAAGATCACGGTGCTTAAATCCATCGATGAACAGGGGAAGCTGACCCCCGAACTGCGGGAGCGGATCGAAGCGTCGCGCCAGAAGACCGAGATCGAAGACCTCTACCTGCCCTATAAGCCAAAACGGCGCACGAAGGCGACGATCGCCCGGGAACGCGGTCTGGAGGTGCTGGCCGACATCATCGCCGCCCAGGAGCTGACGACCGGCACTCCCGAGGATGCGGCGCTTCCCTTCGTCAATCCCGAAAAAGAGGTGCCCGATGCGGGCGCGGCGTTGGATGGCGCCGGGCATATCCTGGCTGAACGCCTCTCCGACAACGCCGATGCGCGTGCCATGGTGCGGCGTTTGACCAAAGAGCAGGGCATCATGACGTCGCGGGTGGCAAGTGACTTCAAGGAGCAGGTCACCAAGTTTGAGATGTACTACGATTTTCAGGAACCGCTCAAGGCTATCCCGTCGCACCGGATGCTGGCAATGCGGCGCGGCGAAAAGGAAGAGGTGCTCTACCTGTCGATCACCGCGCCGGTCGAGCAGACCTACGCCGGATTGAAGTCGCGCCTGATCGTGCGGCAGAGCATCTTCGGCCCTTTGCTGGAGCGGGTTGCCGACGATGCCTACAAGCGGCTGATCGCCCCGTCCATCGAAGTTGAGCTGCGCCTGGAGAGCAAGGGACGTGCTGACGAAGCGGCTATTACGGTGTTTGCCCGCAATCTGCGCGAGCTGCTGCTGGCACCTCCTGCCGGTGGAAAACGGGTGCTCGGGATTGATCCCGGCTTCCGTACCGGCTCCAAGCTGGCGGTGGTTGATGAAACCGGGCGTTTCCGGGAACATGTGACGGTCTATCCGCACATTGGCGAAGGGCGGATTCCCCAGGCACGGCAGGATCTGCTCCGGCTGGTTGAGAACTATGCCATCGAGATGGTTGCGGTCGGTAACGGCACCGCCGGACGGGAGATGGAAATATTCGTCAAAGAGACCCTGGCGGGTGTCGGGAAATCGCTGCCGGTGGTGTCGGTCAGCGAGGCGGGTGCCAGCGTGTACTCCGCTTCGGATATCGCCCGGGAGGAATTTTCCGAACTGGACCTGACGGTGCGCGGCGCAATCTCCATCGCCCGGAGGCTGCAGGACCCCTTGGGTGAATTGGTCAAGGTCGATCCGAAAAGCATCGGCGTCGGCCAGTATCAGCATGATGTCAATCAGGGGATGTTGAAGAAGGCGCTGGACGGGGTGGTGGAATCGTGTGTCAACTACGTGGGGGTCGATCTGAACACCGCGTCGTGGGCGCTGCTGGCCTATGTGTCCGGTGTCGGTCCGGCGCTGGCCAAGGCTATTACCCGCTATCGCGACGAGACCGGCTCTTTTGCCGCCCGCAAGGCACTCCTCAAGGTACCCCGTTTCGGAGCGAAAGCGTTTGAACAGGCGGCCGGCTTCCTCCGTATCCGCGGGGGAAAGCACCCGCTGGACAACAGCGCGGTCCATCCCGAACGCTACGCCCTGGTGGAGGCGATGGCCGCCGATCTGGGCGTGTCGTTGATGCAGCTGGTAGCCGACCCGGCTCTGGCCGCCAGAATCGACCTGAAACGGTATGTCTCGGAGAGCGTCGGCCTGCCGACCCTTACCGACATCATCGAAGAGCTGAAAAAGCCGGGACGCGACCCGCGCAGCCAGTTTCAGACCGCGTCCTTCCGCGACGACATCCGCGAAATTAACGACCTGAAGGAGGGGATGATCCTGCAGGGAATCGTGACCAACGTCACCGCCTTCGGCGCTTTTGTCGATATCGGCGTCCACCAGGACGGCCTGGTACATATCAGTCATCTGGCCAACCGTTATGTTAAAGACCCGAACGATGCCGTCAAAGCGGGGCAGGTGGTCAAGGTGAAGGTGCTGTCCGCCGATGCACAGCGCAAACGGATCGCATTATCGATCAAAGAGGCGGAACAGGGTGCGAAAGCGGCTGATTGACACTTTCATCACCAGCGTATAGAACATTGGTCGGAAATAAAATTGAAGGCAGGAGTAGGTGTCGTAATGGAAGAAAAACAAAGCAGCACCACGTTGAGGCGTTCGCCGGCAGATTCGTCTGCCGACCGGCTGGCAGTCCGTAAAGCCGTGAATGGTACGGAGGTCATGGCAGAGGATGCTTCACCCGAGGTTGCGCGGGAGAATATTGTTAAGGAAATGATGAGGATATTCGACGGCTTGCTGGGGTGTGCGTCGAAGCGTACCGGAGTGAACCTTGCCATGATAAAGATCTCGAAAACTGCGCCGAAAGCTGACCCGGTAAAGCCGGAAAACGGTACCCAGCGCAAGTTGGAAAAAGACATCTACCGGTTGATCAAGGGGTTGGTCGAGCTGGATTCGCCCAACATCGGCTTTGCCGTTAACGTGCTCTTCAACAACGGCAGTTATTATTACAACAAGGCCAACGTGCCGCTTTCGTTCGGAATTTTTCTCACCTCACTGGTTGAATTTCTGGAAGGGCATGACTGCCTCAGTATCTGTCCTGACGAAATGGCAAAGCTTCAAACGCTCCTCGCCCGGGGATAACGGAACTATCCTCCCGGCGAAAATGACTCAAAACCTCAGGATGCGTGCTTCCCCGTCTTTTTTGATTGTTGCAGGTGGGCCAGAAATACCACATGACGCAGGCCGCCCCGACCAGGGCGGTCGGTTGTTACCGTGAAACCCGCACTCCGCAAGCGTTTATCAAATCCCTCATCATAATTTTCTCCCCACACCGCCACTACGCCGCACGGTTTGAGCGCGGCCCGCATGTTTTCTATGGCACGGCTGCCGTAGAGCGGGTCATCACTGTGGTGCGTTTTTGCATGGGGTCCGCGGTACAAGTCGAGCACGATGGCGTCGAAGCGCGTGTCGCCACCGTCCACCGCGGTCCGGCGAATCAGGCGGGCGACGTCACCGATCTCCACGGTTACGCGTGGATCAGTGACGGCGCTGTCTGTGAGGGGCGCCAGCGGTCCCCGGCACCATTCACCGACGGTCGGGTTCAGTTCTGCCACGATGACCGCAGCAGTGGGGGGAAGGGTGTCGAGCACCGCCTTGAGCGTAAACCCCATCCCCAGGCCGCCCACCAGCACCCGCGGCTTGTCTTTCCCTTTCAGGTGGCCGCAGCCGAGCTCGCCAAGCACCACTTCAGAGCGGTTAGACAGGCTGTTCATCAGCACTTGTGCCCCGATGGTAATCAAAAAATCCCTTTCGCCGCGCTGACGCAGTTCAAGTACTCCTTCTTCGGTGGAAATACTCTCTATCGTTTTCCATGGCTGAGCCATATTAATCGCCTTTTTTACCGCAGGTGGGTTTCCGCTTCGCTTCGATTTGTCGTACATACAATCTTTGCAAAAAATTGACTCAGGTCATAATTTCGGGAGGTGTAATCGGGTACAGTCGCCCACACTATCATAAAAATTCATGCAGTACGACAGGAGGAATAGAATATGTGTGATTGCGGATCATCCAAGGTGCCGGGTATCGGGCCATTTGCTTCCGGGCGGGCTTTGGTGGAGTTTGTTCTGAATGCCCACGGCGGCTCTGTCGCGGTGTCGGCACTCCCCGGCGGTCTGGAGCATAATTGCCAAGGGTGCGGAAAGCCGTTTGTGCTGGAGACGTTCGTGCAAAGCTGTCCTGCCTGCGGCGGCGTTCATGCGGTCTCTCCGCCCCGCGCGACTGATCCGGCGGCAATTCAGTTTGCCGGTGTTGATTTCGCCCTGCCCACGGCCGCCTGAAAAAACCTGCACGGGGGCCATGCGGCCCCCGTCACGATTCATTCATTACGGAAGTGAGCAGAACGCGCTTTTCAGCTCGCGCCAATGTCTTGATTTCCACTTCTCTCCTGCCGGCGCTGCTTCGTGTATGACCACTCTCCTGATAGACAAAGCGCACCGGTCGACGGCCGCGAAAGTATTTGGCTCCGCGCCCTGAGGCGTGCTGGCTGAAACGTCGCTGAAGATCGGTTGTGATGCCGGTATAAAAGGTGTTGTCCGAGCAGAGGATGATATAGACCGTCCAGTTCATCGCCGTACCTCTCCCCGGAGGTCTGTGCAAAAAGTACAGCCCCACAGGTTCATGGGTGATCCGCAGAAACGGTTTGTATCAGGGGGATTAACGCGGGATCAACACTCTCCATCCGTTCTTTGCCACACTCCTCCAGTGCTGCTCGCATCCGGTCCGAATCAGCAATGAGACCCACAACATCAACCCACTGGCATCGGTCGGCCACCAGGCGCAAATACCCGGCGCCACCGGTCAGCAGGCTTACTGCCCCTCCGTAGTTCCCGTTTTGCCAGTGGTGCAGCGCAATTGCGATCTGGATGATGCCCTGATAAAAATTGCGGGTCTCGCCCTCCGCGCCAATCCAGAGATCTTCCACGGTTTCATGGCACTCGTACCAGTCGCGACGGTTAAACTCGCGTATCCCTTGGAGCAGCTGCCCCGGAGGGGATTCTTCACACGTTCTCTTCATCTATATTCACCTTCAGGAAAATGTTTCAGCTGCCTGCCCGGTCAATCCGTCTGCAGGTCATGAATCAACCGGATTTCCCCTCGTTTCGACATCATAAATCTCCATCAGCGTTTTCGGCGTAAATGCGCATACATTGGTGTGCAGGCCCGTTTTCCCCCGGTGCACCCACTCGACCTTGTCGCCGATGTCGTCGTGGCGCAACGCCACCCGTGTGCCGCCTATTCGTTTGACTTCATTCCACATGTCATCCATCGTCAGCAGGTCAATGCCGCCGATTTCATCAGTTCCGCCGGTATTTTCTATAAACCGGTCGATCAGATCATAATCAAGAAAATCTTCCTCTTTCCGCCACCACTTCACGAAGCAGTGCTTGTCGTTCCGGCGTTCGTTAAGTGCGGTAATAATCTCTCGTCCTCTCATGACACACCTCCCCTGCCCGTTGTATGAGCGGGACAGCCTTCAGTTCTTGTACAACCTCATTATACTCCCTGGAAAAAATCACATCTATTTTATTATCGAAGAGTTTGCTTCGATGCGTTCCCGCAGCGGCGGGTTCTTGGTTCAGATACAAACGGCATCCACGTCGTCCGGTTTCAGGCGGCCGGAACCTCAATCGTACCGACCAGACGGGTGAAAAATTCCGGGATGCCGGTTTCAAAGGTCAGCCGTTTGCCGTTGACCGGATGGGTGAATGAAAGTGACCGGGCATGCAGTGCCAGGGTGCCGTAGGAATCCTTTCCTTTGCCGTATTTTTTGTCCCCTACGACCGGATGCCCCTTTTCTGACAGATGCACCCGTATCTGATGTTTGCGGCCGGTGAGCAGGTGGATTTCCAGCAGGCTGAATCCTTTGGCCTCTTTCAGGACGGTGTATTCGGTTTGCGACAGCTTTCCCCGTGCCGGATCGGGGGTGGAATAGACGGTAAAGGCGCTGTTTTCGGTCAGATAGCTGCTGATCGTCCCTGTCTTCGGCGTCAGTGAACCATATACGATGGTCAGGTAGTGTTTGTCGGTTTCCTGCCAGTGCTCCTGGAGAAAATTCTTGGCTGCTTCGCTCCTGGCAAAAATCAGGATACCGGAGGTCTCGCGGTCGAGACGGTGGACGATGTAGGCACGGTTGCGCGAACGGGGATCACCTTTGCGGACATAGTCGTTGAGGATGGTGTGGGCCGTTCTTGATTTGTCCCGCTCTGTTCCCATTGTCAGCAGGCCGCACGGCTTTTCTATGACGATGATATCCCTGTCTTCGTAAAGGACCGTAAGGCCTTTGGGTTGGTATTTCGCCGGAGGGCGTTTCGTTGTGGGCATGGGCTTCTTTCTCGAAAAAATTTATGTTTTTCAGGTTGCGTGACGGCATCAATTACACTAACATGCCGACACATTTCTACCTGCCGTACGTTACACCGTGTTTCTGATTAATCCGCGACGATCTCCTTCCGGAACACCGCAACAGAATACCACTAATCAGCATGAGGAGAACATACAATGGATGAGCAGCTTCAGGCAACGCCGATCTGCAGTCGACACCGCGCCTTGAATGCCTTGATGGCACCGTTTGGCGGCTGGGATATGCCGATTCAGTACGAGGGAATTATTGCTGAGCACAGCTGGTGCCGCACCCAGGCCGCGCTTTTTGATATCTGCCATATGGGAGAATTTATTTTTCAGGGTGATTTCGAAGCGGGTGGTCTGGAGGACGTTTTTACCTTTTCGGTGAAGACCATCCCTCTCGGGCGTTCACGCTACGGCTTTCTGCTTAACGAGCAGGGGGGAATCATCGACGACCTGATCGTCTTTCGTCTGGCCGAAGACAAGGTTATGATCGTGGTTAATGCTGCCACGGCCCCGAAAGATTTTGCCGCGATCCAGGGGCGGCTGAAGGGCAGCGGCTTTACCGATATTACCGCTGCAACCGGCAAGCTTGACCTCCAGGGGCCGCTCTCCCGCTACGTTATGGTCGAAATTTTCGGGGAGCAGGTCGCCACAATCCCCTATTTCAAATTTATCACGGTCAATATCCTCGGTGTCGAGGCGATTGTCAGCCGCACCGGTTATACCGGCGAACTGGGCTATGAAATTTTTATTCCGTCGGAAAAAGTCTGTGAACTGTGGGATCTGTTTCTGCAGGATGAGCGCGTCAAGCCCGCCGGACTCGGGGCACGGGATGTGCTGCGGCTTGAGGTGGGCTATTCGCTCTACGGTAGTGATATTGACGAAGATACGACGCCTCTTGAAGCGGGGCTGGAGGGGTTCGTCAACTTTGACAAAACCTTTATCGGCAAGGATGCACTGGTGCGCTTGAAGGAACAGGGAACAGCGCGGAAAAAGGTGGCCTTCGAAGTCGCCGGCCGCCGCTCCCCGCGGCATCACTATGAAATCTGCTCTGGGGGGGAAGTCGTCGGTTCCGTAACCAGCGGCGTGTTCTCGCCGATGCTCGGCAAAGGTATCGGCATCGGTTTTGTCACGCCGGAACTGACGGCCATTGGTACGCCGCTCACCATTCGTCACGAGCGGGTCAGCATGGAAGCGACCGTTTGCGAACTGCCGTTCTTTAAGGACGGCTCGGTTAGGTCGTAACTAAACCATTTTAACAGGGATACACAGGATGGACAGGATAAAATCAAAGACCTGCTTTTTTGGGTGAACCAAGGTTTTTACATCCTGTTTATCCTGATCATCCATGTTAATTCAGGTCTTTATTTCTTTGACATTTTCAAAATCAAATACCAGGGGGAATGAACAAATGAGCATGTATTTCACCAAGGAACATGAGTGGGTAAAAGTAGATGGGGGCGTTGGAACCGTTGGCATCAGTGGGCACGCGGCGCATGAACTGGGTGACATCACCTTTGTGGAGCTGCCGAAGATCGGTGCGGTTGTCAAACAATTCGGCATATTGGGCAGTATCGAATCGGTCAAGGCTGCCAGTGACATCTTCGCTCCGCTTTCCGGTAAGGTTGTTGCCGTGAATGAAGCGCTGGATACGGCTCCGGAAGCTGTTAATGATGGTGCCGAGGATGGCGGCTGGATGGCTCAGGTTGAGATTGCCGATGAGGCGGAACTGAAAAATCTGATGACTCAGGCACAGTACGACGACTATTTGAAAACATTGTAGGGGCGAATCTCGTATTCGCCCGATTGTGGGGCGATCACAAGGATCGCCCCTACGTTTATTTACCAGGAGAATTTACATGAACGACAGCCACTACTGTCCCCACACGCCGGAGGAAATTCAGGAGATGCTCTCCGTCATCGGCGTTTCCAGTGTTGAAGATCTTTTCGCACCAATCCCGACCGAACTGCGGGCTGCAACATTCAATATTCCCCCCGGCATGTCTGAATTCGAGACCTACGGCAGGATGCAGGCCATTGCCGGAGACAACACTCAGGGAATGACCAACTTCATCGGCGGCGGTTTCTACGACCACATCATCCCCTCCGTGGTTGATCATCTTTCCGGGCGTGCTGAATTCTACACCGCCTATACCCCGTACCAGCCGGAGTGTTCCCAGGGGACGCTGCAGGCGCTGTTTGAATATCAGACCGCCATCTGTCGGCTGACCGGACTGGATGTCTCCAACGCTTCGCTCTACGACGGCGGTACCGCCTGTGCCGAAGCTGCCATGATGGCGCTGCGCGTGACCGGCAGAAATAAAATCGTTGTCGACGGCTGCGTCAGCCCATTTTCCCGCCAGGTACTGAAGACCTATCTCTTTAACCTGGATGTGGAGGTTGTGGAGATCTCTCCATTAAACGGTCTCCTTAATCGGGCTGAACTGGCAGCGCTGCTTGATGACAGTGTCGCTGCGGTGCTGGTGCAGAACCCGAACTTCTTCGGCAGTATCGAGGACTTTTCCGCGCTGGCCGGGCAGATTCATGGTGCCGGGGCACTGCTGATCGGTTCGGTCTACCCGATCTCGCTCGGCATCCTGAAAACCCCCGGTGAAATGGGGATCGATATCGCCGTCGGTGACGGCCAGAGCCTGGGTAATCCGCTCTCCTTCGGCGGCCCATCCTTCGGCTTTATCGCCGCGATAAAAAAATACATTCGGAACATGCCGGGCCGCATTGTCGGCGAGACTGTTGACCGGAACGGCAAGCGCGGCTATGTCTTGACGCTGCAGGCCCGTGAACAGCATATCAAACGCCATAAGGCAACCTCGAATATCTGCAGCAACCAGGGGCTTTGCGCCCTGCGCGGCCTGATTTTCCTCTCTTCCGTCGGCAAAGAAGGGTTGGCAGAACTGGCCCGTCTGAACCGTGACAAGGCCGAATATGCCAAGGCACAGTTAACCGCGATTTCCGGAGTCACCGTGCTGCAATCGGCCGTTACGTTCAACGAGTTTACGCTCGTTCTGCCGAAGAAGGCCGATGATGTCGTGCTGGGGCTGCTTGCACAGGGCATCGCCGCCGGTGTGCCGCTGGGACAGTATTACGCGGGGTCGGAGAATTGTCTCGTCGTGACGGTGACGGAAAAACGGACCAAAAAAGAAATTGACCTGTTTGTCAAGGAGCTGGAGGTGGCGCTATGCAACTAATCTACGAACAATCCACCCCCGGCCGTCGCGGCGTCAAGCTGCCCGCATCCGATGTTCCGTCTGCCACAGCACTGCCGGATACGCTGCTGCGTGCAGAAAAAGCCGGTCTGGCCGAGGTTTCCGAGCTTGACCTGGTGCGGCATTTTACCAACCTTTCCCGCCGCAATTTTTCGGTGGATACCAACTTTTATCCACTCGGTTCCTGCACGATGAAGTACAACGCCAAAGTACTGGAGAATGCGGCGGCGCTGTTCTCGCCGTTCCACCCGATGACGGCGCTCCTGCCGGGCGGCGTGGATTTTTGCCAGGGCACTCTCGGGATGCTCTACGACCTGGGGCAGCTGCTGGCCGACATAACCGGCATGGATGAAGTCACCACCCAGCCGCTGGCCGGCGCCCATGGCGAGATGACCGGCATCATGCTGGTTTCGGCCTATCACGCCGCCAAGGGGAACAAGGCGAAAAAGAAATACGTGGTGGTGCCCGATTCGTCCCACGGCACCAACCCGGCGTCGGCGGCCATGGCCGGCTACGAGATCATCACCGTGCCGACCGCATCCTACGGCGATATGGATCTGGAGCTGTTTAAGGCGGCGATGACTGACGAAGTGGCAGCGGTCATGATGACCTGTCCCAACACGCTGGGGCTGTTCAATCCGCACATCAAAGAGATCAGCGATATCGCCCACAGTCATGATGCGCTGATGTACTACGACGGTGCCAACCTGAATGCCATCATGGGCAAGGTCAAGCCGGGAGACGTCGGTTTCGACGTTATTCATGTCAACCTGCACAAGACATTCGGTACGCCTCACGGCGGCGGCGGTCCCGGCTCCGGGCCGGTCGGTGTCAAAAAAGCGCTGATACCGTTTCTGCCGCAGCCGCGTATCATCATGGATGATGCCGGTAAACTGCTGCTGGAAACAGCAAACCCCGGAACCATCGGGCGTACGGCCAACTTCTTCGGCAACTTCGGCGTTATGGCCAAGGCCTATGCCTACATCATCATGCTTGGCCGCGAAGGGCTAATTCAGGTTTCCGAGCAGGCGGTACTGAATGCCAACTACATCAAGGAACGGTTGAAGCCTTACTACGACCTCCCCTATGACATGACCTGCATGCACGAGTGTGTTTTTTCCGCCTCCAAACAGCTGGAGCATGGCGTTCATGCCATCGATATCGCCAAATTTCTGATCGACAAGGGGTATCATCCGCCAACGGTGTATTTTCCGATGATTGTCAAGGAAGCGATCATGATCGAACCGACCGAAACCGAGAGCAAGGCGACGATGGATGCCTTTATCGAGGTGATGATCGAGGCGGCTCAAACTGCCGAGAGCAACCCGCAGGCGCTGCACGATGCACCGCTGACCATGCCGATCTCGCGGTTGGATGAGACCAAGGCAGCCCGGGAACAGCACGTCTGCTGTATCGGATAAGTCTGCTTTGAGGTACGGGCTATGATCTGAAAGCGCCCTGATGATTCGTCGTCAGGGCGCTTTCTTTTTGGGTGGTAATACCAATTCCAGATCAAAGCCCCATCTTCGTTGGCTCGTCTTCGGCTCCTCAGCATACTGATTGTATGCCTTCGTCGTCTTGTATGTTCAGCAGCAAGCACTTATGTTCTCTTTACTTGGGTATGGCAGCCTGATGTCGCCTTGGAACTTTACGATTCCGTGACTGAGCATATGCGC
>JAYTVV010000081.1:0-34356 GCA_043743795.1 Geobacteraceae bacterium | reverse complement strand
ACAGCTGGAAAAAGTTGAACGGATTGTACTGCCGCCCGAGCGCAAACGTATCCGCTTTCAGTTTCCGGAAGCGCCCAAGAGCGGCAAGAGCGTTATTGAACTGAAAGGGGTGACGCGTTCGTTCGGCGATCACACCGTCCTGAACCGGATCGATCTGAACATTGAAAAAGGAGAGCGGGTCGCGCTGGTGGGGCATAACGGAGCGGGGAAGTCGACTCTGATGGCGGTGCTGGCCGGGGGAGAACATCAGAGCGGGGAGCGGGTTGTCGGACATAATGTCAGTATGGATTATTTTGCGCAGGATCAGGCCAATGCCCTGGATCAGAGCCGTTCGGCCTACGATGAGCTGTATGCGGAAGCGCCGTACGATATGGTGCCGAAGCTGCGCGATATTCTGGGTGCGTTCCTCTTCTCGGGAGACGATATCCACAAACCGGTCAGTGTCCTTTCCGGCGGTGAACGTAACCGCCTGGCGCTGGCCAAGATGCTGCTGCGCCCTTCCAATCTGCTGCTGATGGACGAACCGACCAACCATCTGGACCTGAACAGCAAGGAGGTGTTGCTGGATGCCCTCAAAGGCTTTGACGGCACGGTGGTGTTTGTTTCCCATGATCGTTATTTTGTTAACGCCCTGGCGACTCGGGTTGTTGAAGTTGATGCAGGCGGTGTCGAAAATTATTTCGGGGATTACGAATATTATCTCGGGAAGAAGGCTGGTGCAGCGGTTCTGTCCTGTGTGACACCTGCTGCCGGTTCTGTCCCGTCGACAGCAGCAGTTGTCTCCTCTCCGGCCCCGTTGCCGCCGCAGAACAAAGAGGTGCGGCTTAAGGATCGCGAAGAAGAGAAACGTCGTAAACGCGAAGATCAATCACGCCAGAAGCGAATGGTCGAGGTTGAAACACAGATTGCCGGTGTCGAAAAGGAACTTGCGCAGCTGGAAGTTGAAATGAACGCGCCCGGTTTCTTCGATGATCCGGAGCGGGGGCTGCAGGGGGGCGAACGCCATGCCGCGTTGAATAAACGGCTGGAAACGTTGTATACTGAGTGGGAAGAACTCTCGGTTTGAAGGAGGTTGTCATGACCACACGCATTGAAAAAGATTCCATGGGGGAAATGGCGGTTCCGGCTGAAGCATACTACGGAGCTCAAACCGCCCGGGCCGTGCAGAATTTTCCGATCTCGGGCCTGAAACCGCATCCGGCCTTTGTCTGGGGTACAGTAGTAATCAAGAAGTGCGCCGCACTGGCAAATATGTCCACCGGCAGGTTGTCGGTCGAGATCGGCGATGCCATCGTGGCTGCTGCCGATGAGGTGCTGTCAGGGGGATTCGCCGACCAGTTCGTTGTTGATCCATTTCAGGCCGGCGCCGGAACATCTCACAACATGAATGCCAACGAGGTGCTGGCCAACCGCGCTCTGGAGATTCTGGGGCATGAGCGGGGCGATTTCTCACTTCTCCATCCCAATGATCATGTCAACATGGCCCAGTCAACCAATGATCTCATCCCGACGGCAATCCGTCTCGCTTCGCTGGAAATGCTTGATCCACTGCTGGAACAGCTTGAAGGGCTGGCGTTGGCCCTGGCTGACAAGGGGAAGGAGTTTGATCATATCCTCAAGTCCGGCCGTACTCATCTGCAGGATGCTGTCCCTATCAGGATGGGACAGGAGTTCGGTGCATACGCCGCTGCTATCCGCATAAACCGCGAGGGGTTGGAAGCGTGTATTCCCGGGTTGCTGGAAGTGGGCATTGGCGGCACCGCCGTTGGGACCGGCCTGAATGCAGAACCGGCCTATATCAAAGCCGTTATTGAAGAGCTGACGGTTGCCACCGGATTTCCGTTGAAAGCCAGTGAGAATCTGTTTGAAGCGATGCAGAATATGGATCCATTTCTGTCGCTCTCATCCGCCCTGCGTCGCACCGCTGTCAACCTCGGCCGGATTGCCAATGACCTGCGCCTGCTGGCCTCTGGTCCGCGCACCGGTTTCGACGAAATCCGGCTCCCCGCCATCCAGCCCGGTTCATCCATCATGCCGGGTAAAATCAATCCTTCCATGGCGGAAATGACCAACATGGTCTGCTTTCAGGTGATGGGGTGCGATCAGGCGATTATGCTGGCGACCCAGGCCGGGCAGCTCGAACTGAATGTCATGATGCCGCTGATCGCATGGAACCTGACTTTTTCAATGGAAATACTCAAGAATTGCGTGCAGAAATTCAACGAATCCTGTATAAAAGGGATAGTTGCAAACGAAGCCCGCTGTCGTCGCTATCTGGAAGATTCACTTGGATTGGTAACGGTATTGGCTCCATATATTGGCTATAACGCTTCGGCGGCCATTGCCAAGGAATCGGTTGCCAGTGGTAAAAGCATCCGCGAAATAGTGCTGGAGCAGGAGTTGATGGTCGCCGAAGAGTTGGATCAGATTATGCGTCCCGAGCATTTGACTGAACCGGGGCTGCCGAAATAACGGGTAGGTTGAGCAACACCACATACAAAGGAGATTAACAGATGAGAGAAGAAGTATTGAAGGTTCTTGAGCAAGTGCGTCCCGGTCTGCAGGCTGATGGCGGTGATGTGGAGCTGGTCGACGTTACAGAAGACGGCGTCGTTAAAGTTCGCCTGAAAGGTGCCTGCGGCAGCTGCCCGATGTCCACCATGACCCTTAAGATGGGGATTGAGCGCGCCATGAAAGAAAAAATTCCGGGCGTCAAGGAAGTTATTGGAGTCTGATTCCCGCATCGGATAGACACCGCAAACGCTCCTTCAGCAAAAGCTGACAGGAGCGTTTGTTTTAGGAGCCGATATGACAACTATACGTTTTGGGCGATACCGCCATTATAAGGGTAACGAGTACCGTGTGATTGACGTTGCCCGCCACAGCGAGAGCGAAGAGGAAATGGTGGTCTACCGAAAGCTGTACGACGACCATTCGCTGTGGGTTCGCCCCCTTGAGATGTTTGTCGAACATATTCCGGTTGAAGGAATATTGGTACCCCGTTTTGAGTGGATTGGGGATATTTGAACGTTGAACGTGCACATGAAACCCCTATCATGTTGACGTGTCATTTTATGTAAGAAAAAATTTAATTAAGAGGTTTCTGTGGCACTTATATCACTTCGCGACATTTCCCTGGCCTTTGGCGGGCCACCCCTTTTTAACGGCATCAACCTGCAGATCGAGCTGGGCGACCGGCTCTGTCTGATGGGTCGCAACGGCAGCGGCAAGTCAACATTGCTGAAACTGATCGGTGGCGAAGTGGCGCCGGAGGGTGGTGAGATTCAGAAACAACAGGGGCTTAAGGTCGCTCAGCTTACCCAGGATGTGCCGCAGGGACTGTCCGGAAATGTTTTTGATGTGGTTGCGTCCGGCATGGGTACCGCTGCGGCTGTACTGGCGGAATATCATCACGTCAGCCACGAACTGGCGCATGACTGTAGTGATAAGATGCTGGCGCGGCTGGAAGCGTTGCAAAAAGAGCTGGAAGAGAATGATGGCTGGAGTTTGCATCAGGAGGTCGAGCGGGTTCTGAACCGGCTCGATCTGGATGCAGAGGCCGAATTCACTGCGCTCTCGGGGGGAACCAAGCGTCGCGTACTGTTGGCCCGTGCTTTGGTGTCCAACCCGGACATTCTGATTCTGGACGAGCCGACCAACCACCTTGACATTGATACCATCCTCTGGCTGGAGGAGTTTCTCGCTAAAAATGTGCGGACGGTACTGTTTGTCACTCATGATCGCTCCTTTGCCAGGCGCTTGGCCAACCGGGTGGCAGAGTTGGATCGAGGGCGCATTTATGCCTTTTCCTGCGGGTACGATGAATTCGTCGAGCGGCGCGAAGCACTGCTTGAAGCGGAAATTTCCCGTCAGGCGCTGTTCGATAAAAAACTGGCTCAGGAGGAAGTCTGGGTCCGACAAGGAATTAAGGCCCGCCGTACCCGTAATGAAGGGCGTGTCCGGGCTTTGAAGAAGCTGCGTGAAGAATCCCGCCAGCGGCGCGAGCGCCAGGGCACCGCCAAAATCCAGCTGCAGGTGGCGGATCGCTCCGGGGCGCTGGTGGCTGAGGCGACCGGTGTCACTTTTGCCTACGACGGCAGGGCGATTGTCACAAACCTTTCCACCACGATCATGCGTGGCGACCGGATCGGTATCATCGGTCCGAACGGTTCGGGTAAGACAACCCTGCTCCGCTTGCTGCTGGGTGAACTGGAACCGCAACAGGGAGAGATCAAGCTGGGAACCCGTCGTGAGGTGATCTATTTCGACCAGCTGCGCGAACAGCTGGATATGGATAAAAGCGTGCAGGAAAATGTGGGGGAGGGGAATGATACCCTGATTATCAATGGCCAGTCGCGTCATATAATCGGCTACCTGCAGGATTTTCTCTTCTCGCCGGAGCGGGCCCGCTCCCCGGTCAGCATTCTTTCCGGCGGTGAACGCAATCGTCTGCTGCTCGCCAAACTGTTCACCAGGCCGTCAAATATCCTGGTTATGGACGAACCGACCAACGACCTTGATGCGGAAACACTCGATCTGCTTGAGGATCTGCTGATGGAATATCCCGGCACACTGCTGCTGGTGAGCCACGACCGCGAGTTCCTCAACAACGTTGTGTCGAGTACGCTGGTACTGTCCGGCGACAGTTCCGTACGGGAGTTTGTCGGCGGATATGATGACTGGCTGAGCCAGGCTGCGCTGGAGACTGCTGTTGCACTGCAGGCAGCACAAAAAAATGTTCCGGAAAAGGGCAAGCCGCAGAAAGAAAAGGTCCGCAAGCTGTCATTCAATGATCAGCGCGAGCTGGAGGCGCTGCCGGAGCGGATCGCCGCCATTGAAAAAGAGCAGCAAGAGCTGCATGCCCGCCTGGCCGATCCTGATTTCTACAAGAGCGCCGGAAGCGAGGTGACTGTTGTTAATGCCCGCCTGACGGCGTTGGAACAGGAACTGGAAACGGCATTTCTTCGGTGGGATGAACTGGAAAGCCAGAAGGTGTAGGCGCAAGCGATTATGAACATTGCGGCGCAGTGTCTGGTTGAGGGTACTCTATTGACAATGTGCCTTATTTGCGCGATTGTTTGGACAGGAAGACAGGGCTCGGCAGAGACCGCAGATTCGGAACGTAAAGGCTTTTTTCAGGGTGATGGACGTGGATAGAGTGCTGAAAATCTGCAGGTTGGTTACAGGGTTGGCCGCGCTTCTGTGTATGGCGGGGTGTGCCGCCTCTTCGACCTTTTCCGCCTACCCGCGTCAGATACAGCCGCTCATCACTTCCATGTCAAACCGCACCCCGGTTGATTTATCGCACTGCTTACGGGGTGAATGCAAAGGCAGTGACCTGATACTCTACAACATGGAGCGGGGGCGTTTTGCTCAGGTAATCGGCAGCAGTGATGTCAGTATGGCCGATTACAGCGCTTCAATCGAAAAAATACAGTCGAATGATGACAAAGCTCTGATCAGCGCCTCTGCTGCCGGCGCACATGTGGCCGCGACGCTGGTCAATGACAATGCGATTCCTTACGAAGGTGAGGGGTATGAGCGGGTGTTGCTGCACCACTATCAGGCTCTCAATTATCTGAAAAAAAAGGATTTGGATGGCGCCGGTGTTGAAGTCCGCCGCGCCAACGTCGAACAGGATGAATCTCTGAAGCGCTTTGCAAAAGAGCTGGAGAAAAGTCAGGAAGAGGCAGCGAAGAAGAAAGTCAATGGCAGCCGTTCGTCCGCGATCAATAGCCACTATGCCCAGATGGACGAAGTGGCCGGCAGGGTGAAAAACTCGTTCCAGAATGCCTACACCTTCTACGTTTCCGGTTTTATTTATGAATTGCTCCAGCAGCCGAACGATGCCTATATCGATTATAAAAAGGCACTGGAAATTTACCCGGAAAACCGGTATCTGCAGAAAGACGTACTGCGTCTGGCCGCCAAACTGGAGATGGGAGAGGAACTTGACGAACTGAAGCAGCGCTTTTCAATCACGAAACAGCGATTTATCGATGAGGGCGGTGTCGGGACGGGTGAACTTCTGGTGCTGTTCGAAGATGGGTTCGTTCCTCAAAAGCGTGAAGTAAAAATTCCGATTCCCATCAGCAGGGGCGGGCTTGTTTCCATTGCCTTTCCGATTTATCAGGAAAAATGGTCGGATCAGATGCCGCTGCGGGTGCTTACCAATAATGAGCTCCTCGGCAGCACCGAGCTTATCTGTGACATACGGGCGTTGGCGGTCAGAGCGCTGAAGGAAAAGGCGCCGATGATCGCCACCCGGCAGATCATACGGGCAATTGCAAAGGGTATCACGTCCGCTGCCGCTCAAAAGAATCTGGGTAATCTTGGCCAGTTTGCCGCAGATGTCTGGAATCTGGTCAGTGAAAGTGCTGATCTGCGCAGCTGGCTCACGCTGCCGGCTAACGCCCAGATTTTACGGACGACACTTCCGGCCGGCAGTTATACGTTGGCTCTTCAGCACCCGACGGCAGCTGGTCAGACGTATGCGGACGTTGAAATAACTGCCGCCGGGAAAACAGTCTTACAGGTGACCAGGGCCGGAGCGCAGATGTATACCTCGGTCACGAACTTTTAAATCAGAGGGGAGGAGGAATCGATATGAAAAAAACCTTACTGGCCCTGAGCATGGTGATTGTTAGCACGGTTATTCCTCTGTCAGTTTTTTCTGCTGAAAAAGCAGCGGATGTGTTGGTAAGCGCCCCCGTTGCAGAGCTGAGCAAAGGGGAGAAGGACACCCTTTTTATCGGTGAACTGAAGGTTCTGCCGTCTGTTCTGGAAATGGCAAAGAAAAAGAATCGGTTGTCCGAGCTGAAGCGACTGTCCGGTTCTCTGGAGAGCCAGTTTATCTCTGCACTGAGCGCAACCCGCGTTTTCCAGTTGGTGGAGCGGAGCAGTAACGTGGATAGTGAGCAGGAACAGGAACAGGTGGCCGGAACTGTTCCGCCTGACGACAAAAAAACTGCCCGGGCCGGCAGGATGGCCGGTGCAAAATTTGCTTTCCTGCCGCAAATTGACGGTTTCGAGGATAAGTCGGTAACAACGGAATACCAGGCGATTGGCCGGGCATCAATGAGTCGCACACTGTTCTTGTCGGCGGTCGTGCAGATTGTTGATACGAACACCGGCAAACTGCTTCCTGATGCTCCGAGCGTACAGCTCACGAAAACCGAAGAAATTGAGAACGGCAGGATCGGACACCTGTCCGGAAGCGATGAAGTTATTGTGCTGCTGGCCAAAGAAATGGCAAAAAAACTTTCGCAAGAAGCTGTCGCGTTTCTTCGCCCGGCAAAAGTTTTGACTGTAACGGGCCGGCAGGTTTTGATCAATCGAGGCAGTGAGGCCGGATTCAGTCTGGGTGATCTGGTTGTAATATATGCCGTTCAGAACGTGAAGGATGAAGATACGGGTGAAATGTATCATAATGAAGTGGTGGTGGGACAGGCGGTGATCAACCGGATTGATACGAATCAGAGTTATGCAGCCGTTAGCGGAGACGATATGGGCATTACCAAAGGCTGCGTTGTCCGTTTTGCAAAAAGTGCCGTAAGGCGGGCTGTTGAAGGGGAATCACCACCTGATGTGACGCTGCCGGATTTCGGGACAAAGGGAGACGGGGGAAACACTCCGGGTTCAAGTGAAAAACCACTCAAGTGGAAATAGGGAGGTAACAGTATGAAACAGGAAAATACACAGATTTTGTTAGGGATTGCCGCCGCTACGCTGCTTGTAGCTACGGGGCTTGCCGGATGCAGTACCACAGCCGGAGTCGAAACAACCGCTAAGATGTCGTGGGATGAGCAGGGTGCCCGGACGCTTGAAAAAAATGTGGTGTTTAACAACAGCGGACTAAAAGGCGATATCCAGATCGTTGATATAAAAAGTGTTATGGCCGGCGATGTGATGAGGGCTCAAGCTACGTTGCGCTCCAAAGACAAAAATACCCTGCCGTTTCAGTACCGGTTTGACTGGTATGACGCCGGCGGTTTTGAAATCAATTCCGGCGCCGGTTCCTGGAAGCCGATTATTCTGAATGGCCGTGAGACCAAGACGATTCAGGGTGTGGCACCGGACCCCCGCGCCAAGGAATTCAAACTGAAAATTCGTGAACCGGATTAGCCGGGTTAGATATACTTTTGGAACAAATCTAAACTAAAGCGAGGACATAACCATGAAAAATGTCATGAAAGTACTTCTGACAGCAGCGACTGTTGGCGCGTTATCACTTTCCGGTTGTGCATCAACCATCCAATACGGTGATTCCGGGTCGGCCAAGCCGGTTTCCAAAGATTTCGGCTCATCAGACCTGCAGCAGATTGCCGAAACGATGGTCGATTCAATGATTACCTTCCCGCCGATGGTTGAACTGACAACCGGCCGCCGCCCTGTTGTCAGCGTTGATAAGGTCAAGAACAAGACGATGCAGCATATCGATACCGAGTCAATTACCGATTCAATCAGGGCAAAACTGATTCGTTCCGGAAAATTCCGCTTTATTGATCGTACTACTGATGAACAGACGATCGAAGAGCTTAAAACCCAGCAGAACAGCGGTCTGGTCGATAAAAAAAATGCAGTGCAATTCGGCCAGCAGTTCGGTGCAGAATTTCTGCTGACCTCAAACTTTTCCGAGATCCGGCAGAAGGAGGGCAGCACCACGGATGTTTATTACAAATTTACCATGTCGCTCAAAAATCTGAAAACCGGCATTCTGGAATGGTCTGATGAAAAAGAAATCCGCAAAGTGTTCACACGCGGTACTTTTGGAGGGTAACCCCATGAAAAAACTATTTGTGCTGCTTTCACTTGTGCTCCTGCTGACGGCCTGTTCCGCTGCAAAACCGAATTTTGTCTTTCTGGAAAAAACGGCGGTGGATCAAAACACCGGGCTTGTCTGGTCGCGGAATGCCAACATGCCCGGACGCCAGCTCATCTGGCGTGGTGACGACAACGTCTACGAATACATGAAACGGCTGAACGAAACCAACTATGCCGGATACGCTGATTGGCGGGTCCCCTCCAAAGAGGAAATGACCAGACTAATCGAGTATGCCAAGTCGTTGGGATATGACCAGGCCAAAATGGATACCTGGCCCTACCAAAAACTGCGCCAGGTTGGCTTCATCGACGTGCGGGACTATGAATACTGGACCTCTACCCGCCAGTCGCCGACCGAAATCTGGACCGCTGATCTGACCAGCGGTAAAGTCGCTCCGAAACAGGAAAGCAAGCCGTATTATCTCTGGCCTGTCCGGGGAAGCAGTTCCCGTTGATATAAAACGCACCGAAACAGTAAAATACGCAATCCTTGATCGGCTTTTATGAAAAAAATTATTCTCTACATGTTGGTGGCAGTCATCGGTTATCTGCTGTATATCGGCATCTCTCTTGCCCTTATGCCGCCCGTCGCTGGCCTGGCAGATAAAACGTTCAGTACCACCGTTCAGGTCAAAGATTGGCAGGGGGATTTTCACCCGTTTGTGGTCGGGCCCAAAAACCGGACCTGGACACCGTCCGGGAGAATTCCGGCCGAGATGAAATGGGCGGTGATTTTGGCGGAGGATGCCAACTTTTACAAACATGAGGGCTTTGATGTCAAAGCTATCAAAAATGCCATTAAATATGATCTGGAGAAGAAAAGTTTGAAGCGTGGTGCCTCGACGATTACGCAGCAGACCGCCAAGAACCTGTTTCTTTCCCGTGAAAAGTCGATAACCCGCAAACTCAAAGAGATTTATCTCGCCTACCGGATGGAACAGGAGTTGACCAAGGGACGTATTATCGAGTTCTACCTGAACGTGGTCGAGCTGGGGCCGATGGTGTATGGTATCGGTCACGGAGCGCAGTATTATTTCGGCAAACCTGCCTCGGCGCTGACCCCGCGTGAATGTGCTTTTCTGGCCGCCATGCTTCCCGGTCCGCGAGTTGCCTACAACCCTTACAAAAACCTGGGCAAGGTCCTGAAGCGTTCGGATATGATCCTGCGGCTCTTGCGCCAGCGGGGAGTCCTTGGCGAAGCGGAGTATCAGGCGGCACTAGCTCAGACGCCGAATGTCGGACGGATGCAGCAGAAGATTGATGAAGTTATCAGCACCCCGCCCGTGTTTGCCTCGCCGTCTTCTGCCCGGCCGGAAATGGTTGAAAAGGCGGCTGGGGAGCAGCAGGGAAAAGTGCTGGAGCCGGGAAAAGATGCTTCAGATGAGCCGAAGGATGGCGGCAGTACGACCCAACCGTCTGTGCCGACGGAGGCCGCTCCGGATAAAAAATAGAGCGGCATCTTGTCTGAATCGAAACGCGAAGGGAACCTGTTATAGGTCACAGGGCGAACATGCCGTGCGGCCTGTTTTGGTTTGTAGGCTGGGTTAAATGGTGACGCGGGTAGTGGGGGGTGGTGTAAAGCCAGGGTGTCCGGGCGCTTGCGGTCGATTGCTGTCTGAAATTGAAGATGTATAAGGATGTACTGACGGTATGCAAGGACTCGCAAGACGATCACATGGCCGAAACGATATACGGTCGCGTTCTGGCTCTAATTGCGCTCAAACGGCTGCCTCAGGCGGAAAAGGCGCTCAGGCAGGCGGTTGCTGTTTTGCCGCTGGTGGCGCGGACCAAGCTTGGTATTACTGGCAGGAGGCGGGGAAGTATTGGGAAGGTGTGCCGGGTGCGATTGAGTTTGTCAGGGAGTGGTTGAAGGGGCGGGGGTAGAGGGATTTTAGAGCATATTCTACAGTCATGGGTGGCGGTTGTACGGCAACTCACGGAGACTTGCGGGGTGTGCGCGGTGTTCGGTGTTTTCTATTGTTGATGTTTTAATGTTTTTTATTGGGAGGTTATATGCCACCAAAGGGTTTTGTTTGTACACAGTGTGGACATTGCTGTCTTAATCTTGGCGCTTACCAATCCTGTGCCACTGCAGAGGATGTTGTCATGTGGGAAGAACACGGTCGAGACGATATTCTTGAGTGGGTCGAAGAGATTGGCCCTGGGATCTTTGATATCTGGATCAGTCCACGAACTCACGATGATGTCAACCGCTGTCCATGGTTGCGTAAGCTACCAGGCAAGGATAAATATATCTGTCGGATACAGGATATGAAGCCGGAGATATGCCGGAATTACCCGCATTCGCGGAAGCATGCGCAAGAGAGCGGATGTCCGGGGTTAGGTAGGGATGCGGGAGGAGGTTAAAATTGTGGCGTGGGTAGTGAGATGTAGTGTATAACCGCGTGAACCCCATCAGAAATCATTTTTTCATCCGTAATTCATGGCAGGAATAATGAAAGACGAAATTAAAAAGATTGAAATAGACATAATGGCTTGGAGAAACACCCTCGATCATGAGGGGAGCTGGCTTTTCCTTACCACATTGGGATGTTGGAGTGTGCCGGAAGGGTGGCTTCGTTATGTCGCATTTACGATTGCAATGGTACTTTTTTTCTGGCGAATTTCAGGCGCTCGAAATGACAGGAGACCATTTTTAATTAAGTTAAGAAAAACGCATCTGAGTTTGGCAAGCTTCAGGCGCTCTGGGCTTGTTTATTTAATGTGTTCTGTATTTTGGATATTTTCCACCATTTATTACAATATAACCCCACACTAATTCATGCTTATTCACACCTTCCAACATATCAGAGGAATTACCGCAAAAAGAGAACTGACATTCTGGCAGTCGGGTATTGTCACCTGGAAGGACTACGAGAAAACGCTACCTAGCCAGTTTTCATTGTTTGCTGATGACGTTGTAAGCATGCCTGGTTCTCCTTTGCATCTTTCTCAGTTGGCATTTGAGAAGCAAGATTTTGATTTCTTTGCCAATGCCCTTCCAAACAATGAACACTACCGCATAGCCGCCAGCTTTCCCGAAAAAACCATGTTTCTCGATATCGAAACTACCGGCCTGAGTAAGCATTACGACAAGATAACGCTTGTCGGCTGGAGCATGGGCAAAGAATTTGGCGCATTTATCCAGGGTGGCAGTGACGAGGCGTTTAAAAACGCCATTGCTCAGGCAAAAATCCTGGTTACCTTCAATGGGTCACTTTTTGATCTTCCATTTATTAAGCAGGAATTCAAGGGGCTGAATCTTCCCGTTTGCCATGTAGACCTTCGTTTTCTGGCAAAGAGAGTGGGATTGTCAGGCGGACAAAAAGCGATTGAAACTGAGATTGGCGTTGTTCGTCCCAACAACCTGAAAAACATGGCGGGCGAGGCTGCCCCGGTGCTTTGGTACAAGTATCGCTGGGGTGATATGAAAGCTCTGAAGCAACTGATTCAATACAATCATGCCGATATTGAGGGGATGAAAGTTATCTTTGATACGGTAGTTGACCGGATGCTCGACAAGCTCAAGGCTCCGCATCAAATCAGAAAATCATTGCCACATTTTTCAAAGCAAAAAAGTAAAATAGTCTGGGCAAGTGACACTAATAATGAAGGCATACGCTTGCAGCCGTATGAAGGTGTCGCCGGGCCGCTAATTCTTCTCAAAGATCTCCATGTACTTAAGAAAGACCGTGAATTCAAAGTGGTGGGCATCGATCTGACCGGAAGTGAAAGCCGTCCCTCCGGGTGGTGCCTGCTGACAAACAATGTTGCCGAAACGCAATGCCTGGGTACTGACCATGATTTGATTGAAACAACCCTTTCATGCCGTCCGGATGTGGTTTCGATTGATTCCCCGCTCTCCATTCCGAAAGGAAGGCTTTCGGTAAGTGATGACGACCCTGGCCGTGACGAATTTGGTATTATGAGGATATGCGAGCGTATCCTGAAAAGGCGCGGCGTAAATGTGTATCCTTCCTTGATTCCGAGCATGCAGAAATTGACCGCGCGGGGTATGCGGCTGGCTGCCCATTTCCGCAGCATTGGCGTCCCTGTCATAGAAAGCTACCCTGGTGCAGCGCAGGATATCATGGGTATTCCGCGCAAGCGGGCCAGCCTTGAATACCTGGAACGCGGCTTACAGTTGTTTGGCATTGAAGGGAGCTTTGACTACAAAGAAGTAACACATGATGAGCTGGATGCCATTACATCTTCCATAGTCGGCCTGTTTTTCTGGAGTGGCAAATTTGAGGCGCTCGGGACGGAAGACGAAGAATACCTGATTATCCCTGATTTGGCTGTTAATACCAGCGGCTGGAGAAACCGGAAGGTAATTGGCCTTAGCGGACCGATTGCAACCGGCAAGACAACGGCAGGTGAATTTCTCAAAGCCAACGGTTTTGCCTATACAAGATTCAGCCTCGTGTTAAAGCAGTTGCTAAGAGATCGTGGCATAGAACCGGATCGGGATACCCTTCAGGATATAGGTGATGAGGTTTTCAAAACGCCGGGGCAACGCTGGCTGTGCAAGCAAATTCTCAAAGAATTGCCAACCAAAGGGAATCTTGTTATTGACGGGCTTCGTCATCCGGAAGATCATGCCTTTATGGTGGAAACTTTCGGGCAGGCATTCATTCATGTGCATATTGAGTCGCCGGAAGAAGAGCGTATTAAGAGATATATTGCCAACGGCAATAGCAAAGAAGATTACGAAACGGCCAATGCTCATCATGTAGAAATGGAAATCTACAAGCTGACAAGCCTTGCTCATGTAGTGATACATAACGGCAATGATATTGATTCGCTGCAACAGCAAATTGCGAAGGTTGCGAAGATTGATTCGAAATTGAGATAGAGGTGTTTTATGCCTGTAACGGTTGTTGTTGGTGGACAATTTGGCGGGGAAGGCAAAGGAAAGGTCTCACATTTCCTCGCACGGGAGATGGGAGCAAAAGTCGCCGTCAGGGTTGGTGGTTCTAATTCGGGGCATACGGTTGTTGACCCAACCGGAACACCATTGATTCTGCGTCAGTTGCCGACACCATCTATTCTGCCGGATGTTACCTGTGTGTTAGGTGCCGGAAGTTATATCGATGTGGATATTTTGTTTGATGAAATCGCACATACCGGATTGTCCGCAGATCGCCTGTATATTGATCCGAATGCCATGGTTGTGACGACTGATGAAATCAATGCGGAAAAAAACAGTTCGTTACGCGAATCGATTGGATCCACGCAAAGCGGCACGGGTGCGGCAGTCATAAGGCGCATCAGCCGCGATGGCTCTGCTCGACTGGCAAAAGATGATGAAAGGCTCAGGCAGTTTATTCATCCGGTTGTGACGTTCATGCGTGATTTGTTGTCAAAAGGAGAGCGAATTATTATTGAGGGGACACAAGGTTTTGGGTTGTCGCTACTTCATTCACCCTATTATCCGTATGCAACCAGTCGCGATACATCGGCAGCCACTTTTGTAGCTGAGGCCGGGCTGAGCCCGATGGATGTTGATGATATTGTGCTGGTAATTAGGACATATCCGATAAGGGTTGGGGGTAATTCTGGGCCATTGCCAAATGAAATAAGCTGGGAACTCCTGAACGAACGGTTGAAAAGATCATCGGATATTTTCGAGTTAACATCTGTTACAAAAACAGTCAGAAGGATTGCTGAATTTGATGCGGAGATTATTAAGCAGGCAATTTTGGTAAATGTGCCAACGCGGGTAATACTGAATCATCTAGACTATATTGATGAAAATGCTCCATCCACGGGAATAACGGATAAAATTATCAGTTACTGTGATGAAGTCGAAAAAGAATTGTGTCGTAAAATTGATATGGTTGGTTTAGGCCAAGACCACTTATTAGAACTCCGGCAGTAAGGAACCGAGGACAATAATGCCAAAAGCCGATATACCAAAAAATGATTTTGACTATGCCCTGACAGAGAGCCAAGCTGAAGTACGTTTTAAAAGATGGCAAGAAATAGATCCATTCCCAGAAATAAGTCCAGCGTTATTAAACTCTGCTGATATTGCGGATTATGTTTTAGCTACTGGAATGATATGGCCATTTCATGCCGCTCAACTAAAATCAGCAGCTTATGAAATGAAGCTAGGTAACGAATTTCTTTATTGGGATGAAAACGGAAATGAAATTCATGATGTGATTGCAGATGCAACAGGAATAAGTTTGAAGAAAAACTCCATTACCTATGTAACTCTTAAGGAAACTTTTTTACTGCCAGACTACATAGCACTTCGTTTTAATTTGACTATAAGCCACGTACACAGAGGATTGTTGTTGGGTACCGGGCCGTTGGTAAACCCCGGTTTTCAAGGCAAACTAATGATACCCATTCATAACTTGACACCAAATGAGTACCATCTTAGGCCTGGTGATCCGCTAATTAGTGTGGAATTTACAAAATTAAGCCCAGTTAGATATTGGGCTAGAAATGTGGAAAATTTACATAGGCCTATTCGTAAAGGCAAATTCATTCCTAAACATAAACCTGGATTCTCATTTAAAGAGTATTTGAGAAATGCGCTTCCGCATGGCACAAATAAAGTTGAAAGTTCTTTGGCTAATGCTTTTACTGAAGCAATCAATGAAATCCGTGAGTATGAAAGCAAATCAAATGAAAGTATTAAATCGATAGAGAAACATACAGAGTCTGAGATTTACAAGGCTGCTTTGTCTAGGCGTATTGTTTCAGGAGCGACCCTATTTAGTGTGGGTGGATTGGCGTGGATGACTTTTCAGATATTCCAGTCAAACCAAGAATTCATTAGTCAAGCAATCGATAAAAACAGTGAAATACACGCGACATTGATGCTTCAGAAAGAAAAACTTATCGCTTTAGAAGGGCAATTGCACCAAATCAAGGTTTCAAAAGAGTATTCTCGAAAGAAGGAACTGCACGAGAAAGTCGATTGTATAGAAAAAGAAATTAAGCGAATTTGTGTGGATCTTGATACAACAAAGACTCAAATTAAATCGGTAAAATAAGGTGCGGATAGATCTCTGTGGCGGCATCGCATCAGGCAAAACCACATTCGCGTCGATTTTAACCAAAATCGGAATTGATCCTATCTACGAATCATTCCAATCAAACCCATTCTGGGAAGCGTTCTACTCTGATCCTCAAAAATACACCTTTGAAACCGAAATTTCCTTCATGCTCCAACATTACCATCAGATAAAAAAACAATGCACTGACAATAAAATCATGGTGTGTGACTATTCGTTCCTGCTGGACATGGCATACGCCGAAATGGGGCTTCAAGGTTCGCGACTGGCTGCATTCAAAGTAGTTTATGAAGAGATCAAGAAAGAATTGCCACCGCCAGCTTTAATAATTTATCTGCAATGCGACCCAGATACGGAGTTGACTCGCATCAGCAACAGAGGCCGCGCCGTGGAAAAGTCCATAACCACTGACTTTCTCCGGTCGCTGAATATCGCCATTGAATCGCAGATTGACTCCGCGAGACCACTTTCCAAGATCATTACAATCGATAGCGCTAAGATGAATTTTGTCGATGATGAATCTGTTAAAGCGGAGCTTGTGAAGCTTGTTGTACAAGCCTTAAAAATATCTTCTAAAAACGGGCAGTTCCTTTATTAACTATGATGACAGCTCATTTGTAGCGAAGAAAACAACGAACTCAAGGAGACAACCATGCTCCAGGTAACAGACGAACTTCTCAAGGAAATGACAGAAACCATCGTGCGGGGAGTCAATCCCAACAAGATAATTCTCATCAGGCTGGCCAGATGTTTGTGATGGCATCCAAGGGTACCAAGGTAGGAAGATGTCCCTATTGAATCAATTGCCTTATAGCAGAGTGAAATTATGCCAAACGAACCCAAAATCGTCATCATCGCAGGGCCGAACGGTGCAGGCAAAACCACCTTTGCCCGTGAATTCCTTCCATACGAAGCGAACTGTCCGGATTTCATCAATGCCGATCTGATTGCAGCGGGGCTTTCGCCATTCAGGCCGGAGTTGGTTGCTCTGCGGGCGGGTCGCCTGATGCTGGAAGAGATTCATGCAAAGGTTCGCAACAACAAAAGTTTTGCCTTTGAGACTACTCTGAGCGGTAGAACGTATGTAAAACTGTTGCGGGAATGCCGTAACAATGGATACCATATTTTGCTGGTCTTTCTGAGCCTTCCGTCTGCTGATATGGCGGTTGCACGAGTGGCGGCCCGAGTGACGCAAGGTGGGCACAATGTGCCTGAAAACGATATACGCAGGCGGTTTGCCGCCGGTCTGAGGAATTTTCACGATATCTATAAAAACGTCGTTGATGCGTGGATTTTGTATGACAACTCCGGTAACGTACCGAAAGTTATCGAGCGAGGTGAAAACAATGAATAGAAAAGAAAAGTTACCTGAGAATCCTGAATTCGCGGATGTTGACGCCGCATTGAAAAGAGCTGCCAAGACGGCGCATCTCCTTGCACGTAAAACCAAAACAGCCTGCTATGTCTGGCAGGACGGCAGGATCGTGGATATTTCAAGGCCGAAGAATACTCCGGCAAAGAGCGTTGGAGCACTTGGCAAGTGATATGATTGTCATGGTGTACCGTTTTTTTTCTCCCAAGTTATCGGTAAATACCGCAAAACCAAAGTAATACTGCATCTGTAACACCCAAGGAGCACGTAGTACATGACAACTAAAACCGACCTGAAAAACCTCACGCTTCCCGCACTTGAACAATTTCTCCAGGGTCAGGGCAAAGAGCGTTTCCGGGCCCTCCAGGTGTTCAAGTGGCTCTACCAGCAGGATGCCCACGGCTTCGAGGAGATGACCAATATCTCGAAAGCTCTGCGCAAGGAGCTGGATGATACCGCATTCATCAGCAATCTTGAACCGGAAGCGGTTGAGCAGGGGAGTGACGGCACCCGCAAGTACCTGTTTCCCCTGGCTGACGGCACCAGCGTCGAATCGGTGCTGATCCCGATTGAGGGACGCAATACGCTCTGTATTTCGTCTCAGGTCGGCTGCGCAATGGCGTGTGAGTTCTGTCTGACCGGCACCTTCAAGCTGACCCGCAATCTGACCACGGCGGAAATCGTCAACCAGATCATGGCGGTCAGGCGGGATCTGATCAGGAATCCGCCGGCGCCCCTCACCCGGCCGTTGGCCACCCTCTCCCATGGGGAGAGGGTAAATGCTCCCCTTCTCCCCATGGGAGAAGGATGGGATGAGGGGGATGACGACGACCAGCCGGAGTCGCCGGCTGCCATCCGTAATATTGTGCTGATGGGGATGGGGGAGCCGCTGCACAATCTGGACAACGTGATCCCGGCCATCCAGATCATGATTGACGGCAATGGCCTGCAGCTCTCCAACCGGCGTGTGACGGTGTCAACCTGTGGACTGGTGCCGGAGATGGAACGACTGGGGCGGGAAATTCCGAATGTCAATCTGGCGGTGTCACTGAACGCCACGACCGACGAACTGCGGAACCGGATCATGCCGGTGAATCGGAGCTATCCGCTCAAAGAACTTCTGAAAGCGTGCAAGGAGTTTCCGCTGCCGGGGCGGCGCAAGGTCACCTTTGAATATGTCATGCTCGGCGGGGTGAACGATACGCTGGATGACGCGAAGCGGCTGCTGAAGCTGATCAGCGATATCCCGAACAAGGTCAACCTGATTCCGTTTAACGAACATGAAGGGTGCGATTTCAAGGCGCCGACCCGCGCGGCCATCGATGCCTTCCACAAGTACCTGATCGACCGCCACGTGACGGTTATTACCCGAGACAGCCGGGGGGGCGACATCTCGGCGGCGTGCGGCCAGTTGAAGGGGAAGCTGGAGAAGAAATAGCGTGCTATATAATGACAAATAGAAAAGGCCTCCGGAGATTTCCCCGGAGGCCTTTTCTATTAAAACGATCGACGCGGTTACGCCTGTGGACGGCGTGAACGGTATTCAATTACCGGCTCGTGCCTTGCAGCTGCTGGTGCGGTGCGTGGTTTTTGACCGGCAGGTTTTGCTGATCTGCTCCATGGCTTCGCCTGTCCATCACGACCGCCGGCGGGTTTGCCGAAGCGTCCGCCAGGTCCGCCGGGGCCGCTTTTACGAGGTCCGCCGCTGCGACCGGCCGGTTTTCTGATAGAGGTTGATGGTTCAAAACCGACGATTTGAAGCTCAGGCAGTTTCTTGCCGATAAAGCGTTCAATGCGCTCCAGATAATTGCGTTCGCCTGCCGATGCAAATGAAATGGCAATGCCGTTGGCTCCGGCGCGGCCGGTACGGCCAATACGGTGGACATAATCTTCGGCAAAGCGTGGCAGGTCGAAGTTGATGACATGGCTGATTCCGTTTACATCCAGTCCGCGGGCAGCAACATCAGTGGCAACCAACAGACGGATACCGCCGCGACGCATGCGGTCGATGGTCTTGTTACGAGCCATCTGGGTCATGTCGCCATGCAGAGCTGCTGCAGGGAAGCCGTTGCGGGAAAGTTCACGGGATAACTCGTCGGCATCGCGCTTGGTGGCAGAGAAGATAATGGCACGAGTCAGTTCGGAGTCGCTGACGAGATGATTGAGAAGCTCTTTCTTGTGATTCAGGTTATCGGTAACGTGCAGACGCTGCTCGATCAGTGCGTGTGATGATGTGCTGACAGCCAGTTGAATCCGCTTTGGTGCGCGCATCATTTTTTCGGCCAGACGAGCGATGTCACCTTCCATGGTGGCGGTGAACATAAGGGTTTGGCGATTCGAGGGAGTGCGCTCGACAATTTTGTTGATGTCTTCGCTGAAGCCCATGTCGAGCATGCGGTCGGCTTCGTCAAGAACCAGCATCTCCAGGCGATCAAGGCGGATGCTGCCGCGCTCGATGTGGTCTACGAGGCGTCCGGGGGTGGCAACGATGATGTCAACCGGTGCGGAAAGCAGGCGCAGCTGCTCGCGATAGGGCATGCCGCCCAGCAGTGTGCCGCAACGGGGACGGATACCGCGGCCGTAGTTGCGGGCAGATTCCATAACCTGACCGGCCAGCTCACGGGTTGGTGCCAATACCAGGATGCGTGGCCCTTTGCCGGGCAGTGTCGATTTTTTTGTCAGGATTTCAAGCGCCGGCAGTACAAAGGCAGCGGTCTTGCCGGTGCCGGTCTGAGCGGTGGCGATCACGTCATGTCCTGCCAATACCAGCGGGATTGATTGTTCCTGGATGGGGGTCGGGGTTGTGTAACCGCAGGCGGTGATTGCGGAGAGGATGGCCGGATTAAGGCCCAGTTCTTCAAACGTCATGGTGATTCCTTTTCTGGGAGCGGTGTAAAGACAAGAGCGCACACGAACCGAGGAATCAAACAGATGATTCCAGGAAAGCTGGATGACAGTAACGTGCGGGCAGACAATAAATCTTCGCCTGCCGTACGGTCTGTATGTTTCAATCGGGATTGAAGGCACAGGAGGGGCAGAATGCGATGATTAAAAGAGAAACAACGGACACCATACCGCTGCTTCATGTGGGTTCAACAATCCAGCACCATAGATGTCTTTTTCTTTTAAAGCAAGTATTTAATTTGCAATTGCGTATACATCAGATTCTGACCTTGTACCTTGAGCCGTTGTCGTGCTAGTTTCGTCATCGTTTGTCATCCAAGTGTGAGCAAGAGGAGCCCCGCGTGTCAAAACAATTTGTCAGTGATATAAAAGATCGTGATCCCGTTAATGCGGTATTCCTGGTCAAGGATAAGATTCTGGCCATGGCAAAGAATGGCAAGCCGTATATGAACCTGCGCCTGATGGACAAGAGTGGCGATGTTGAAGCCAAAGTGTGGGACAATACGGAGCTGCTCGACAAGATGTTTGACAAGGATGATTTTGTCACTGTGCGCGGTAAAGCTTCGGTCTATATGAATAAAATGCAGGTCGTCATTGCCGAGATCACTAAAGTGCCGGAGGAACAGGTTGTACTTGCCAATTTTCTCCCGGAGTCACCACGGGACGGTGCTGATATGCGACAGGAGCTGAATGGCACCGTTGCTGCGCTGACCAATCCTCACCTGAAAGGGCTGATGGAGGCGTTTCTGGCAGACGAGCCGTTTATGAACCTGTACTGCCAGGCTCCGGCCGCTAAGGGGATGCATCATGTCTATCTGGGTGGCCTGCTGGAACATTCGCTCTCGCTAGTCAAGCTGGTAAAGAACATCGTACCGCTGTATAGCGGGATCAACGAGGATCTGCTGACCGTTGGGGCGCTACTGCACGATGTCGGCAAAATCCATGAGATGAGTTTTGCCAGAGCAATTGATTATACTGACGCGGGTAAACTGTTGGGGCACATTACCATCGGTGTGGAACTGGTGAGTGAGAAAATCCATCTGGTGGAAGGTTTTCCCCGTGAGCTGGCGCTGCTGCTCAAGCACATGCTGCTTTCTCACCACGGCCAGTACGAATACGGCTCGCCCAAGCGTCCCAAGACAGTCGAAGCGACAATCCTTAATTATCTGGATGATATGGACTCAAAAATAAACGGCATCCAGACCCACATCGCCAAAGAGACCGCTTCGACGTCACGCTGGACCGCACATCACCGGCTGTATGATCGCTATTTTTTCAAGAGCAACGGGATGGATGAGGGAGTAGCCGGGGAGTCGGAAACAGAGTGCGTACAGGATGAAACCTGCCAATCTGCGCCGGATGAACCGGTGGTGGTACGCGAGGCCCGGCAGTCGTTTAATAACCAACCGCTTAAAGGACTGGAAAATCTGAAGTTGTTTTAGATCATGAGGGGCTGATTTCAGCCCCTTTTCATTTCAATCTGTAATTCAGAAATTTTCTTCCGCAACGTGTTCCGATTGATTCCGAGCACATCGGCGGCTTTAACCTGATTCCAGCGGCATTTTTCCAGCACCAGGCGAATCAGGGGACGTTCGACCTGCTCCAGCACCATGGAATAAATGTCTCCCTTATCAAGCCCTTCGATCCCGTTCATGCTGGAGCGCAGCTTTATATCGATCAGGTCTTCCAGCGAAGTTTCCTGTGATCCGGTCTGCAGAAGCTCGCGCGACGGGAGCAGTCCGCCAAAATCCAGCGCTGTCAGCAGCGGATCGTTTGACAATATCACAGCTCTTTTTATGGCGTTTTCAAGTTCCCGCACGTTACCGGGCCAGGAATACGCTTTCAGAAGTGCCAGGGCGTCATCAGCCAGCCGTTTGGGCGAAACCGCCATTTCCGTGCAGGAGCGGGAGAGAAAGTAGTTGGCCAGATCGGTGATGTCATCACGGCGTTCGCGCAGCGGAGCGAGCATGATCGGTACAACATTCAGGCGATAGTAGAGGTCTTCGCGAAACTCTTTCTGGCGCACTTTTTCGACCAGCGCCTGGTTTGTCGCGGCAACAATCCTGACGTCCACGGAAATATTCTGATTACCGCCGATGCGGGTAACTTCCTGCTCCTGCAGCACCCGCAGAATCTTTGCCTGAAGATCCAGCGGCATATCGCCGATCTCGTCAAGAAAAAGGGTACCGTGATTGGCCTGTTCAAACTTGCCCTGCTTTCGCTCGCCTGCCCCGGTGAACGCACCTTTTTCGGAGCCGAACAGTTCGCTCTCCAGCAGGTCGCGAGGTATGGCTGCACAGTTGATCGCAACAAACGGCTTTCCGAGGCGTCCAGAATTGTAGTGCACCGCCCGCGCGACCAGTTCCTTTCCGGTACCGGACTCTCCCTGGATTAAAATGGTGACATCGCTCACAGCGACCTTGCCGATGGTTTTGTAGACCTCCTGCATGGCCGATGAATTGCCGACGATATTCTTCTCGGTTTGATACCGGTCCTTCAGTTCCTGTTTGAGGTTGGTTACCTGACCCGCAATTTCGCGTGCTCTGGCAACTTTTTCGATGATGGCATCGATGACATCCAGGTCAAACGGCTTGGTGATATAGTCGTATGCACCCCGTTTCATCGCTTCCACCGCGTTTTTCATGCTGGCTTCGGCGGTCATGATGACCACCAGCAAATCACTTTTCAGTTCACGAATTTTGTCCAGAAGATCAAGCCCGGTGATGCCGGGCATCTTGATGTCCAGGATAGCCAGATCATAGCAGTTGTCCTTTATCAGCTCCAGTGCATGACGACCGTCATGGGCCAGGTCTACGCTGAAACCTTTCTGTTTGAGCGCTTTTGAAAGCACCCAGCGGATACTTTCCTCATCATCGGCAACCAGAATTCTGTTAAGCGGCATAGTGAACCTCTTGTGTAAGTTAGCGTACCAGCGGCAGTAACACCGTAAATTTTGTCCCATGTCCCGAATCTGACTCGGCCTTGATCATGCCGCGATGCTCCGAAACTATTTTATGACAGATAGTCAGCCCCAGGCCGGTTCCGCCTGATTTGGTGCTGAAAAAAGGCGTCCAGATATTTTCCAGATCTACCGGTGGAATGCCGGGACCATCGTCAGCCACTTCGATGGCCACCATCCGGGAATTGCGCTGATTTTGTGTCATGCGATAATCGGACAGAACCCTGCTTGATACGGTCAGACGACCATTCGCATCCATTGCGTCAATGGCATTACAGATCAGGTTCAGAAACAGCCGTGTCAGCATCTCTTCATCCGCCATAATCTCCGGGATGCTGGGATCCAAATGCTGAATGAAGGCGATCTCGCGTTCTGCGACAGCCTGCTTCTGCAGCAGCAGAATATCACCCAGTATTTTGTGCAGATTGACCGGAGCAAGTTTGAGTGTCCGTGGCGATGCCAGCTCCAGCAGTTCGCGGATAATATGATCGATGCGGTCCGTTTCCCGAATCATGACCCGGGTATACTCGAGCATTTCGCTCTCCGGCTTGAATTCCCGCTCCAGGAGCTGCGCAGCACCCTTGATGCCTCCCAGCGGGTTTTTAACCTCATGTGCCAGGCCTGCGGCCAGAGTGCCGAGTGTGGAAAGGCGGTCTGCCTGACGTACGGCTGCCTCCAATTCCCGAATATAGGTGATGTCTTTCAGCGTCAGTATCGCACCGATATTTTCGCCGCTCCCCTCAACCAGCGGGTAGCAGGTTACGGCAACCGGTGTAATCCTCCCGGTCGAACGGACGACGACATTTTCATGGTCGGAGATGGTGATGCCGGTGCGAATGGTTTTGGTCAGCATTTCGATCAGTGTCGTCTCAAGCGTAAACAGCTTGTCGAATTCTGTTCCTAATGCCTGTTTCTGAGAAAATCCGGTAATTTCCTGGGCTGCAGGGTTGCATAGCGTAATCCGACCGTTGCTTCCGACAACAATAACGCCATCACCCACACTGTCGATTACGGTGGCATAATAGTCATCGCGGTTTTTCTGTTGTTGTTCATTCGGCATCTGTATCAGTGTCCGAAGCATGTCCCGCAGTGTCCGGGATGCTCCGTATCCTTTCTGTCAGGCTCTGGATGTCCTGAATCGATTGAGCTGAATTGGCAGTCCGTCGTATTTCTGAAGCTCCGGCAAACCCTTTGGCATACCAGCCGATATGTTTTTTGATCTCCCGGACGGCAATCGTTTCGCCCCGCTCCGCAACAAAAAGGTTCAGGTGTTTTTCAATTATGTCGGCTCGTTCGGTGGTACGTGCCGGAGTGTACCGTCCGGACTGCCCCAATTCCAGTACCTGCCGAAAAATCCAGGGGGCGCCGAGTGCCCCGCGGGCTATCATGATGCCGTCACAGGCGGTCTCATGCAGCATCCGGAGGCAGTCCTCCGGTGTAAAAAGATCGCCGCTTCCCAGCACGGGAATCGAAAGTGCCGCCTTCATCTCAGCCAGATGGGCCCAGTCGGCATGACCGGAAAACATCAGGCTGCGGCTACGGGGATGAAGGGTGATGGCGTTGCACCCCTCAGCTTCTGCGATGCGCCCGACTTCCTGAAAAACATTGTCGCCGCAGTGCCAGCCGGACCGGATTTTTATCGTCAGCGGCAGCGTGGTTGCAGCTCGCACTGCACGAATGATGGCGGCAATTTTGAGCGGCTCCTGCAGCAGAGCACTGCCGGCACCGGTGCCGACCACCTTGCGTACCGGGCAGCCCATGTTGATGTCAAGCAGATCGCCGTATCCCTCAACCATGCGCGCCGCTTCGGCCAGGTCGGCAGGTTTATCGCCGAACAACTGGATACCGAGCGGACGATCTTCGGGAGAGCTTTTCAAAAGGGCCAGTGTCTTGACCCCTTCGCGTACCAGGCCGTTGACGCTGACCATTTCGGTGAACGCCAGTGAAGCGCCTTCCTGTCGACAGAGCAGGCGAAAGGGCAGATTTGTAATTCCCGCCAGGGGTGCAAGCACGACGTTGTGCTGGAGGACGAGCGAGCCAATTGTTAATGGTTTTAGCATGATACACACTGAACGATACGAACCGGGAGGGAATAAAACGGTCTTGATCTGCCTAAATTTTGGGCATAATAGCACAGCATGGATAAATGGCAAGGTCAAAAAGTAGATTTTTATTGCCAACAGGCTTTTTTACGTTTTTAATGCAGGTAACTCACGTTGTTTGAACAAGGAGAACCGTAATGTTTGGAATCGGAATGCCGGAGATGATTATCATACTTGTGATTGCCCTGATCGTTATTGGACCTCACAAACTGCCTGAATTGGCCAAGTCGTTAGGCAAAGGGCTTGCAGAATTCAAGAAGGCTTCGGAAGGGTTCCAGCGCTCGGTTCAGGAAGAGGCTAACAAAAGCGAGGAGAAGGAAGTTGCTCCACAAAAGGTGGCTGCAGCCGAACAGGCTCATGTCGACACTTCTTCTGCCCAGCCCGCACATGCCGCGCCGACTGAAAAGAAGGAGCATATTGTGTCGTAATTGCGTTTAACGACATTTCACTTAACCTATTAAAAGGGGGATGCTTTGCGGCATCCCCCTTTTGTTCTTGTGTCAGTCAGTGGGCCATCACATTGCACTCTTGATTGTTCATCATGTACTCGTCTTTGCAGTTTTAAAAGTAGCATTTTTGATTTTTAGTGATGTTTTTTGAGCGCCGCTGCGACGTTGGTGGAATTTTCGGGACAGCTCGTCCCACTCTATTGTCAGGGAACCATTGGTGGTTTTATGCTGTTTTTCCCAGTTTGCGAGCAGGTCAAAGCAGGCGTGATCAATATATTCAAGTTTATCAAGGTGTACGTGGACATCTGTTCCGGAACGCACCTGTTCCAATGCCGAGGCCAGCATCGGCAGGCGAATCAGGGTGGCGGAGCCGGTCAGTCGCAGATGGACAGAGTTTTTAGCGACATCATCCCTGTATTCAATCTCGAGTTGTGAGAACACGTAGAGCAGTTTGAACAGCGATAGCAGCAGCCCCAAGACCACACCCTTGAGCAGATCGGTGCTAACTATCACGGCAATGGTCACGGCGTAAATAGCGACTTCGCTCTTGCCGAACTCAAGAAGCTTTGGCACAGCCTTTGGGTAAGCCAGCTTATAACCGGTGAATACCAGCACGGCAGCCAGGCAGGAAACAGGAATATAACGCAGCGTGAACGGCAGTACGGAAGCAAACAGCAGCAGCCAGAGGCCGTGAAAGATTGCCGAGGCGCGGGTCTTTGCGCCGGCTTCGATATTGGCGCTGGAACGAACGATAACGCCGGTCATCGGCAGTACACCGAGCAGCCCGCAGACTATGTTGCCGATCCCCTGTGCTGTCAGTTCCTTGTCATATTTAGTGCGTGCTCCCTGATGCATCTGGTCAACGGCACTTGCGCAGAGCAATGTTTCCGCGCTGGCGATAAAGGCCACGGAAATGGCGGCAATAAGGATTGGGGTGCCGAAACCGAGCTTGAGGTTTTCCAGGGTCGGGTATTGTATTACCGACCAGATGTTGTCCGGTACAGTAACATAGGCAATTTTGAGCTGAAAAAAAGCCGCTGCGATGACGGCAACTACTACCGCAATCAGCGGAGCGGGCAGAATTTTAAGCTTTTTTGGAGCGTAAGCACCCCACAGGGCCATGACTGCAATACTCAAAATACCGATGTACAAGGCATGGAGCGGCGCGCCGCCGTTCGATACGGCATTATTCAGCGCATTCGGAATTGCCATCAGGTTGTCGATACCCTTGCCGATCGGCTTGCCGTCGAGCATGACGTGAAACTGGCCGGTCAGGATCAAGAGTCCGATACCGGCAAGCATGCCGTGAATAACCGCAGGTGATACGGCACGAAACCATTGTCCCAGCTTGAGCAATCCGGCGGCAAGTTGGAACAGTCCTGCCAACAGGATAATAACGCCCAGCATCGGCAGGCCATGCTGCTGCACAAGCTGCCAGACCAGAACGGTAAGTCCTGCGGCGGGGCCGCTTACCTGGAACGGTGAACCTGCGAGAAACCCGACTACGAGTCCACCGACTATGCCGGTGATAAGCCCCGATGTCGGCGGCACGCCGGAAGCGATTGAAACACCCATACAGAGCGGCAGAGCTACCAGAAAAACAACGACCGACGCCATTGCGTCCTTGCCGAGCCATGCTTTGAGACCGGATTGTGCCGGAGATACTTCATTTGACATACGGTTTTTACCTTTCATGCTTTTGTAAATATGTGTGAGACGGGGGATGACCTATCATATTCCTGCCCGTTTGTACATAGTTGGACTTCGGGAAACTGTCAATTCGTGCCACCGTGTGCGCATAGAAAGACGAGAACCGAAGGTGCGTGATTCCCGTCTTTCTATGCGCTCTACCAAAGGACGCAGGTTATTTTACCTGAATATTGATCTGTTTCGGCTTGGTTTCTTCTTTTTTGGGTAGAGTAATCGTCAGCACCCCTTTTTCGCAATTTGCCTGGACGTTTTCCTGGTCAATTGTTGCCGGCAGACTGAAACTGCGCTGGAACGTTCCGAAGTAGCGCTCAATGCGGTGATAGTTTTCTTTTTTCACCTCATCTTCATGCTTGCGCTCCCCTTTCAAAATCAACGTACTGTCTTCGATGCGAACTTCAATATCTTTTTGGTCGACATCAGGCAGCTCGGCTTTTATGACGATTGAATCGGTTGTTTCATAAATGTCAACCGCCGGCTGCCACAGCCCCTCTTTTATATCTTCACTGGGTAGATCGTGATTCCAGGAAAGATTGAGGAGCCGGTTCATCTGGTCCTGCATGGTGCGTAACTCCCGTAACGGGTTGTACTTCACAAGTGCCATGGCTATATCCTCCTTTAATGGCTGAAATGAGTGTAACACCCTGTTACTTAAAAGCATAATCATGATTTTAAAATTGTCAAGGCATTCGCGGGAACACCGTACTTTATGCACACGTTTGCTGCAAAAACGCCAAACTTTTTAATTTTCTGGCGGAATGGGTGACGAGTGACTCATCCAGCAGGATGGCGATCGCCTGGAGCGACTCATCATCAAATGTTATCTGTCCGAAACGGCCCGTTGCCAAGCAGGCGTTCAGCTCCAGCAGGGTCGCCGCCGCTATTTTGCGTCCGGTTGCGGCGCAGAAGCGACAGAGCAGTTCCCCCCCCTGCTGCACCACCGCACCGCGGTCTCCGAAATCGGAACCGCAGCGGCTGCAGCCGTCCAGCGAAGGGCGATAGCCGAGAATATTGAGCAGATTGATCTCAAACATCCGGCGATCGGCGTCTATGCTTTGGCCGGAGTCCAGATGTTCGAGATAGGCTGCCAGCAGACGGTACAATCGGGGCAGCGGATGTTCTTCCGGTGTGAGACACTCCACCAGTTCGCAGGCGTACACTGCGTGGGCTATTGCACTGAGATTACTCCGGATTCCGGAATAGAGCGTCAAAATGTCGGCGCTTCTCAGGGAGGAGAGGCCGTCCTTGTGATTCAACTGGAGATCAATCCGGGCAAACGTTTCCAGAGCCGGCCCGAAGCGCTTGCGGCTGTTGCGGGCGCCACGGGCGAATCCCTTCAGTCGACCATGCTCAAGCGTAAACAGTGACACAATCCGGTCACTCTCGCCATAGACGGAATGTGAAAGTACGAAAGCCTGTAGTTTTTCGAGATGCATGATGGTTTAGCGGCTCCTGCCAACGGGCGAAGTATGATACATGGGGTGTCAAAAACCTACCCGACCAGGTCCCGGTGGCAATGTACCAGTGCACTATGTCTGCACCGATTAAAAAACACAACAATTTGTAAATGTAAGATCTGTGCCTATTATGTTTTTGCTCGAATTTATGCCTGTTTTTCTATAGCATGCCTCGAACATTATCAGAGGTGCCTACGTGCGATTAATATCCCGCATTCGGTTTTGTCCAATAAGAAGTGACTTCGTTATTTTCTCGATTTCTGCGTCAAGGATGTGACTGCCGTAAATAAGTCCAGCTCGCTGATCTACCGGTTAAAATAACACGACACACTGTAAGCATATTATGTTGGAGCCACAGCAGGGTATATCGTCCGGACGATTACGACGATAAAATTTGTGATACACTTTCATGCCATTGTGCAGAGAACAAAACGTAAAAAGGTTACCAACATGATCGTTTCTGAAACACTTGCCCGACTTGAATTTGACAAGCTTTTGACTGAAATATCCCGGCATGCCCACAGCTCCTGCACTGTTGAACGTATTGGCCGCATCCGACCGCTCAATGACCCTCAAGAAATCAGGACAATCTCAGGGCGCGTCGATGAAATCCGCACGCTTGATCGCTCCGGCATTTCTCTTGCCCTGGGGAGCTTTGAAGATATCCGCCCGTCACTGGAGCTTTTGCGGCCGGTCGGAGCTATTCTGGCACCACTGGAACTGCTGCTGTTTGTGCCGGTGCTGCGATTGTATGCCGCTCTGGCTCGTCAGCTTGTGTATCGCGATGACATCCCGCTGCTTAAATCCATTGAGCCGCAGTTGCGGGGTTTCCCTGATATTCTGGAACCACTTGTTGCGTCAATTGATGCCGATGGCAGCATCATGGATTCCGCCTCGACGCTGCTCAAGGAGATCCGCCGTGCGAAACGGGGCCTGGCGGGACGTATCCGCAAGAAGATTGAAGAAATAATCCGGGACAGTGGCATCGAAAAATTTCTGCAGGACGATTTTATTACCCAGCGCTCAGGGCGTTGGGTCATTCCGGTGCGCATGGATTCCAAGGGAATGGTCAAGGGGGTGGTGCATGATGTTTCCTCCTCGGGCGAAACCGCATTCATGGAACCGCTGGAGATCATCCCCTTTGTCAATGAACTGGAAAACCTGAATGCGGAAGAGAAAGCCGAGGAAATCCGTATTCTTCGCCAGCTCTCCCGCTGGCTGCGTGAAGATTCCGATCAGATTGCCGCTTGCTTTGAAACGCTGCTGGAGCTGGATCGGCTGGGGAGCATGGCGCGCTTTGCAATCGACTATGAATTGGAGCCGGCCACGCTCAACGAGCAGGGTGAACTGCGCCTTGTGGATGCCCGTCATCCGCTGCTGTTGCTGATGGTGAAGCGGGGGGCGTTGAAGAATGTGGAACCGCTGAGCCTGACGTTGGGCGGAGGCGCATCGGATACCGATTCAGTTATGGTCATCACCGGCCCCAACGCCGGGGGTAAAACCATCGCTCTCAAAACAGCCGGTATGCTGGCGATGATGGCGCTCTCCGGCCTGCCGGTGCCTGCCGGGCCAGGCTCAACGTTTCCTGTAATAGATTCACTTCTGGTTGATATCGGGGATGATCAGTCAATCGAACAGAGCCACTCCACTTTTTCCGCTCACGCTGCGAGGGTTACTGCTATTCTCGGGCAGGGAGGCGCCCGCACTTTGGTGCTGCTGGATGAACTGGGGGCGGGCACCGAACCTCTGCAGGGAGCGGCTATCGCCTGCGGCGTGCTGCATGAGCTGCAGCAGCAGGGATGTATGGTCATTGCAACCACGCATCTGAGCGATATCATCGGTTTTGTCCATCAATCCCCCGGCATGATCAACGCGGGGATGGAGTTCGACGATGCGTGCTTTACCCCGCTGTATCGATTGATTGTTGGTGAACCGGGACAGTCACATGCCGTTGAGATTGCCCGGCGATTCGGTATGCCGGAACGGGTGATTGCTTTTGCCCGTCAGATGCTCGGCAATGCCGGCAGCGAGTTTGCCGGGTTGCTGACCGAACTGCGCCAGAAACGGAAAGAGTTTGAAGACCTGCGGGCATCACTCCGTGATCGTGAACGGTCGCTCGATCAGCGGAGCGCCGATCTCGATGTCCGTGCTGACGAAGTACTCCGGATTCGTAAAGAGGCTGCCGAAAAGGGATGGAATGATGCCAAAGAGCTTATTTCTGCGACGCGGCGTCGTACCAATGCACTGTTGGACGAGTTGAAGCGTGCAAAACGGAGTGAGATTGTTGATGAGCTGCGTCAGGTGGAGACAGAGCTGATAACACAGCTTAAGCCGGGCGCCGCTCTGCCGGAACGACTGCCGTTAAAGTTCATTAAACAGGGGGATTCGGTTCATATCGGGACATTAGGGTGTACTGGCGTTGTGCTGTCGCTCGATAGCCGCCATGCCAAGGCACGGGTACGGGCGGGGCGTATGGAGGTGGATGTTCCCCTGACGGACCTGTCCCGGCCCGATAGTGCTGCAGGGCAGCGTGTGAAAAATACAGTTGCCGCTCCCTGGAAGATTGATATTGTGGAGAGTGAACAGCATGAGTTGAAGTTGATCGGAAAACGGGTGGAGGAAGCGCTGGTGGAATTGGAGCCGTTCCTCAACCACGCTGCCGCCGCCGGTTTGCGTGAAGTACGGATTATCCACGGGTTTGGCACCGGTCGGTTGCGGGATGCCGTGCGGGAAGAGCTGGAGCGCCACCCGCTGGTTGCCGGATTCAGGCCGGGTGAACCGCACGAAGGGCGGGATGGCGCTACGGTGGTGGCGTTGAAGGGGTAACTGTTTCCGGATTATGCCTGGTGCGTTGTGATGTATTCGGCCAGCTCACGGTCACATGTGCGAATATGCTGAATAAGCCAGCGCACAAGCTGCCGGTTAACGCTCATAGCCAGTTCATGCTCGTGTGTTTCATCGCGGGATCGACAGCGTAACTCTTCGATAACTTTCCTGAAAATTATATGTTGTTCTTGCTGCTCCGGAAGCCCTGGATAGTGGTTTTGCTCCATAATAGCTTCTTCGCTTGAAAAATGGTGAGCGACGTAGTCGTCCAGAAAGGTCAGCACCTCTTCTAATACATCTTTACCTTGGCCGCACTGGCAGGCGTTGAAAAGTTTCTCAAAATGTCTGAAAATTTCGCGGTGCTGATCATCGATGTCCCCTACTCCCAGCTCAAGGCTCTTATCCCAGGCCAGTGCCATAATCCCTCCTGAAAAAATGATTGAGGTGCAAGCTGGGATTGCCAGCCCGTCGTGATGTTTAGACGCCACCACATATCCGATACTGAATGAAACGCAAAGAGCCGCTGCCAATAGATGCATGGAGACAGCGGCTCTTAAGCACAGCTAACGCAATACCAGGCGTGCTATTTCGGAACGCTCTCCCAGTCTTTTAAAAATTTTTCGATACCGGCGTCAGTCAGTGGATGTTTGGCAAGCTGAATCATCACCGAGTAAGGAATTGTGGCGACATCCGCACCGATCAGGGCAGAATTGAGGACATGAATCGGGTTGCGTACGCTGGCAACGATAATCTCTGCCATATAGCCATAATTGTCAAAAATGGTGCGGATTTCTTCAATGATACCCATGCCGTCCTGCGAAATGTCGTCAAGCCGACCGACGAAAGGAGAAACGTAGGTTGCGCCCGCTTTGGCAGCCAACAGTGCCTGCATGGGGGTGAAAATAAGGGTTACATTGGTCTTGATCCCTTTTTCGGTGAGCGCTTTACAGGCTTTGAGCCCTTCGGGCGTCATCGGAAGTTTGACAACGATGTTTTTGTGAATTTTTGCAAGCTCTTTGCCTTCTTTGATCATGCCCGGTGCATCCAGCGAAATGACTTCTGCTGAGATCGGACCGTCAACGATGGAGACGATCTCCTTGATGACGTCCTTGAATTTGCGCCCTGATTTGGCAATCAGCGATGGATTGGTGGTGACACCGTCAACCAGTCCAAGTTCGTGTGCTTCTCTAATTTCCTTTACATCTGCGGTGTCGATAAAAAATTTCATGATTCCTCCGGTTAATTATGATGACGATGGGTGGTCGAGCTGTTCGCGATATTTTTCAAGACAATTCATAGAGCAAAAATAGTGACGTTGACCGTTGTATCTGCCGACGATTGCAGTTTCCTCGGCTACGTAGACTCCGCAGACCGGATCACGGTGGGTTTCTTCGCCGGTATCGTGGTTCCCGGCGGTTTTTTCCGGCGGTTTTTTCGTAGAGGTCAGTGAGATAATCATGCGGTAGCCGAGGTACAGCAACAGACCTATCATAAGAAATCTGATCATACTCGTCCCTCCGGCACTAATTTGACGACCGTCTCATCGGAGGCCAGCGAGGCGAGCAGCTCGCGCACTGTTTTCCCGGTTGGTGGGTGCAGCAGATCAGGGGCGATTTCGCAGAGAGGTTGCAGGACGAAGCGCCGCTCCGCCAGGCGCGGATGGGGAACTATCAGATTCTCTTCGTTGATTATCCTGTCTCCGTACAGCAGCAGATCAAGATCCATTCTGCGTGGTCCCTGGTAAACTGTCCTCACGCGTTTAAAAATGGCATCCTCGATCCGCAACAAGTGGGTCAGCAGGGAATGGGCATCAAGCGTCGTAGAAATTCTCAGCACCGCATTATAGAATGTATCCTGTTTTACCATGCCAACGGGCGATGTCTCGTAGAACGACGAGAGCGCCGTTACCCTGCAATCCGGCAGCCTGCCGACTTCTGCAACGGCCCGCAACAGGTTAAGTTCTCTGTCGCCAAGGTTAGAACCAAGTGCTATGTAGGCTTCAATTTCCACAGCGCGATTAAAGCATAATGGCCACAGTGCGTCAACCGGAACCCCTCTGCTGTTTGTAAAAAAAACCCTGGCAACTAGGAGGGGAAGTCACCAGGGCGATGAGGATTCGCTTGAACCCTCGCAAAGTTATCGTTGTGGTAAATATATCCTTTTCAACATATGATGGCAAGGGATAATATTTGGGTAACGTGCCGGCATTATGGATAAAATATGTTAACTTTGCCGTTGTGGTGCGTTATCGTTTGTACGCACTTTCCTGTGTCGGTACTGCGGGAAGAGATGCTGCAAGGCCTTCTGCAAGGGTCTTGTAACGCAGTGTTATGCCCAGGAGATTGAACATCCGACTGCTGTCAACAATCCGTGACTGACTGACATAGGAAAACATCAGTGGTGACATTGCCTGGCAAGCTTCATCCTTGCTCACCTGAGGTTGTCGCGGCAGGCAGAGTGCGTCGGCACAGGCGTTGAAATATGACGTCATACTCGATGGCTGTCCGTCGCTGACGTTGAATATATCGCCCCCCGCGCCCTTTTCAGCCGCGGCGATGCAGATTGCCGCCAGATCATCGGCATGGATGCGATTACTCGGGCCGGATTCAGCTTCATTTAAAAGCGGCTGCCCCTGGTTGATCTGCATCAGTGGCAGCCGTCCCGGGCCGTAGATGCCGCTGACCCGTAGAATTACGACCGGCACATCACTGGCGGCACCATAGCTT